>JBKEEC010000225.1:0-1869 GCA_047975785.1 Sphingomonadaceae bacterium
CAGCGGATCTCCATAATCCTCTTTGCCCGGCGCAATCTCGCGGGCAAGAATTTCGCCGTAATAGGGCAGTTCGTCATGACATTCCCCATCGCGGAAATCGCTGTGGTGGTAACCGGCGCGATTGGCGGCCTCCGCATAGGTCACAACATCGTTCCGCAATTGTTCCAGCAGGGCCGTGGTCGCTGTCAGTCCGAACCGGCCATGACCTTCGGGCAGACGGGCATTGGCCATCGCTTCGGCGGTCTCCTGATCCAACGCGTAGGTGTTTTTCAGCCAGTCCAACAGCGTGTCGGTATTTTCCTCGTTCAACAGGCGGTCGATGACCGTCCATTGTTCATCGCTGGAAAGGCTTGCCCAGCGTGGGCCGAAGCGTTTTTTATCAATCAGTTCGGCACGGACTTCATCTCCGATCAATTCCTTGCGGTTTTCGCTTTCCTTGTTGAAGCGTTCACCTTCCTTCAGCTTGATTAGCTTGCCAAGCGTTTGAAAGCTGACTTTTTTCTTGTCCTGCAATTTCAGGATCAGCTTGTCGCGTTCATCTCGCGTCAGCTTGCGCGAAGGCGCACCGGCAGAAACCACTTCCAGCTGGTTGACCTCTTCATACAGGCGGCGCTGCTGAAACAGCGGATGCGCCTTGGGCAGGCGTTCTTCATTAGCGGGAATGCCATACCACCCCGCAAAGCTGCATTTGCCCACCACTTGCGCCTTGAGCGGGCGTTGGAAGAAAATGATGCGATGGATCGCTTCTTTGGCATCATCACCCAGCAGGGCAGGGTGGTGGGGTGCCTGCGCAGCCCAGATTGCCTCGAATTCCGCTTCGTAATGCTTGCGATCAGGATAGAAATCATAGCCATCGGCCTCAGGGCGCATTCGCACCCGGCGGGTTTCACGAGCCAACAAAAATTCGCCCAGTGTGCGTGCATTTTCCGCCTGCATCGCTTCATCCAGCGCCTTGGTGCCGCTGGCGATCTTGCCTTCCTCGCCGGGTTTTTGCACCCGGTCCGCTTTGCGGTTGGATTTGAAGCCGCGCCGCTGGTTCAGGTGGAACAGCGCCCGCCCTATCTGATGCGGCTCCAGCCTTTCATCCAGCGCACGAACGCGCAAGGTATAGGGGTCTTTGTCATGGAGGTCTTTTGCTGCCCGTCTGTCCTGCGGCAAAAGGTCGCGACTGACCAGTTCCTTGACCAAAGCCGAGCGTCGTCCCAGATAGCGATCCCGCCGCCGACGCATGGCGCGTGCATCCCGCCGGTCCACCGCCAGACTGGCCCCTGATTTGGGGTCGCGGCCATCAGGAAAGATGCGCACGCCAATGTCGCGGATTGTGTTACCTTCATAAAGGCACCAGCCAATCGAGTTAGTGCCGATGTCTAGGCCAAGTTTTGTAGTCATATCAGTTCCCATTATCGGCGACACTTCAATTCAGAGGTGAATAAAGCAATTGTATTTTTTGTAAGCCAAGTGTATCGAAGATTCTTCAGAAATCGCAGGTCCGGTTGTGAACAAGCAGCTTGACTGCACCAAATAAGGCGGGGGCTACGGCCCTCGTTTTTTTGGGTAAGGGTTGGCAGCTGGTATGTTGGTTCCCGGCTGAAATGACAGATACCTCGTTTGCTCTCTCAAAACCTACAATTTTCCCAAGCTATCTGCGTCTGCGCCTAACTCAACTGCCGGCCCCATCGCACCTGCGACGCAAAGGAGGGTTCCTGTTTCAGCCGTTTTCATTGTTTCCTTAAGTTCAGCAAGTTTGGAAACAGACGAAGGATCATCAAGTGCTTTGGTGAGTTGTCCCATCGCTGACCACTTCATGAGATAGGCACCCGAACAATTTTCCTGTGCCTTTTTCAATATTTCATAGTTTTTCTTTCCTAC
>JBKEEC010000226.1:0-3958 GCA_047975785.1 Sphingomonadaceae bacterium
CCGCCGGAGTTTACGAACACACTGCCCGCACGGATCTGCGGCACCAGAGTTGCGGCAACCGCCGGGTCGCCTGCAATATAGGCCCCAAGACCATAGGGCGTATCATTGGCAATCCGCACGGCCTCATCAAGATCAGACTATGGGATGACAACCAGCACCGGACCGAAAATTTCTTCGCGGGCAACGCTCATCTCATTGGTGACATTGGCAAGAACTGTCGGTTTGACGTAATAGCCTGTCTCCTGCGTATCGGGACGGCCTGTGCCTCCGACCGCAATCGTTGCACCTTCATCGACACCTTTTTGAATAAGCCCTTGAATCTTGTCAAACTGCGCCTTGTTCACAACAGGGCCAATTTGCGGACCTTCTTCAGCCGGATTGCCAACAGGCTGGGCACCAAAAATTCCGGCCAGTTGCTCTACTGCTTCATCATACTGGTCCTGATGAATCAAAAATCGGGTGGGAGCAACGCAGCTTTGTCCGGAGTTAAGCAACATGCCGCCTGCCCCAGCCGGCAAGGCCATATCCAGCGGTGTCCCTGGCAGAACGATAAAAGGCGATTTTCCGCCAAGCTCCTGATGGACTCGCTTGACTGTATCTGCGGCATTTTTAGCCACCAGAATCCCAGCGCGAGTTGATCCGGTAAAGCTGATCATATCAATATCGGGGTGCTCGGCCATGCGTGTGCCGACAACCGGGCCATTACCCTGCACAAGGTTGAAAACACCCGCAGGCACGCCTGCCGCATCCATGATCTCGGCAAAAATAGCTGCCGAGCCAGGCGTCTGTTCAGATGGCTTCAGGATCACGCAGTTTCCGGCCGCAATTGCAGGGGCAACCTTGGCAACAGTCTGGTTCATTGGCCAGTTCCAGGGAGTTATCAGTGCGACAACGCCAATCGGCTCGAAATGCACCTGATTTTCTCCTGTGGATTCGGCAAAGGCAAATCCTTCCAGCGCAGCCGCTGTTGCTCCCAGATGGCCCATGCCTGATCCGGCCTGCGCTGTGCCCGATACGCTGATCGGACAGCCCATTTCCTCGGTGATTGAGCGCGCAATATCAGGAATACGTTTGGCGTATTCTTCCTGAATACGCGCCAATAGGGCAAGCCGTTCTTCCTTGCTTGTCCGCGCAAAGGCAGGAAAGGCCCTGCGAGCAGCAGCAACCGCCTTGTCAACATCAGCAACACTACCCAGCATAACTTCACTTACCGGCTTTTCCGTAGCCGGATTGATCACGATGTGCGGAGTTCCGCCTTCGCTGGCAACCCACTGTCCATCAATATAGAATGTATTGAATTGATTCATGATCATGATCCTTTCCTGCTGGTCTCATCCGGGAGACTCGCCCTGTAATTGTATGCAGTGATTACAATATGGGTGGAGTTGGGGAAAGTTCTACCCTCCACGCAAGGTTTTTACGCCATAATCCCGTTCAAACAAATAGAGCAGAATGCGTGCTGCCTCACCTTCATCACCGGATAGCGCATCATTCCCGTCAGATGTGCCGCGCTCGATAATCAGGCGCGCATTATCATGTGCTACTTGCAATAATCGCTGGATCTGATCGAGAGAAGCTACGCGAAACGGTGTATCACCCGACTGGCGCGTGCCCAGCAATTCTCCGCCCCCGCGCAAATCAAGATCCTCTTCTGCAATCCGGAAGCCGTCCTGTGTTTCGCGCACTAGCGCCAGACGTCTTCGTGCTGTATCCGAAAGAACGCTTCCGCGAAGCAGCAGGCAAACGGATTTCTCGCTGCCACGCCCGACCCTTCCACGCAACTGATGCAACTGCGCAAGACCAAAACGCTCGGCCTGCTCAATTACCATCAGCGTTGCATTGGGAACATCCACACCAACTTCAATAACCGTTGTGGCCACAAGAATCCGCGCCTCGCCGCGCACAAACCGCTCCATTGCCGCATCTTTTTCTTCAGGCTTCAACTGTCCGTGGACCAGCGCAACATCCTCTCCGAACCGCGCCCTGAACCCTTCAAAGCGTTGCTCGGCTGCAGCAAGGTCCACAGTCTCATTGTCGTGAACCATCGGGCAGACCCAATAGACCTGCTGCCCCGTGGCAATATGGCGGGCAATGGCATCAACAATTTCTCCCATGCGGTCCTGCGGGACTACACGTGTATCAATTGGCTGGCGCCCCGGTGGCAACTCATCCAGTCGGCTGACATCCATCTCCCCATATTGCGCCAAAGTCAGCGTACGAGGAATTGGTGTTGCTGTGATGGCAAGGCTATGAGGCGTGGTCCGGCCTTTTTCGGTCAGCATCAGACGTTGACCAACGCCGAAGCGGTGCTGCTCATCAATCACGACCAGACCAAGATTGCGATACTGGACGCTGTCCTGAAAAATCGCATGTGTGCCGACAACAATATGGATGCTCCCATCTATCAGGCCCATGAGTATTGCTTCGCGGGATTTACCTTTGTCCCGTCCTGTCAGAAGCGCAATCTCGACACCGGTAGAGGCGGCCATTTGCCTGAGTGTTTCATAATGCTGCCGTGCCAGAATTTCAGTTGGTGCGAGCATGGCAGCCTGGGCACCGGATTCTACTGCAACCAGCATGGCATGGAGTGCCACAATGGTTTTTCCTGAACCAACATCGCCTTGTAACAGGCGCAACATTGGAGAACTTTGGGCAAGGTCACTTTCAATTTCGGCGATCGAACGACGCTGGGCATTGGTCAGCTCAAAAGGAAGTTCAAGCTTTTTCCGGAGCGAACTGTCCCCCTGCATGGGTTGTCCCCGGCGCTGGCGATTATGCGCCTTGACCAGTAATAATGCGAGACTGTTAGCCAGCAATTCATCATAGGCCAGTCTGTCTCGTGCAGCATTATGCTCCTCTCGATGCGCGAGGGTGAGCGCATCGCGCCAGTGGGGCCATTTCATTTTCTCCGTCAATGTCCGGTCTGTCCATTCGGGCAGTTCAGGCAACAGTTCCAGAGCCTGCGCAACCAGCCCTGCCATGCGAGGCTGGGTCAGCCCTTCAGAAAGGCCATAAACAGGCTCACATTTACGGGCAATCAGATGATCGGCATTCTCGCTCACATGATCGGGGTGAACGATTTGCAACATATCGCCATATTGGTCCAGACGACCGGCTACCCAACGCTTTTCGCCAACAGGCAGAAGCTTTTTAGCTGTAAAGGACGCACGGCCAAAATAGGTAAGCGTGCAGATATTTCCCGCAGAATCTGAAGCAATGACCCGATATGGGCCTCTGCCTGTTCCACTTGCCCGGTGCTCTGCAGGTGTCAGCGCAATGATGACCTGTTCACCGATCTGTGCTTCATCCAGACTGGTTATATTGCGCCGGATAACAAAACGATCAGGCAAATGATAAGCCAGATCCCTGATCCGCGTGAGGCCAAGCTTTGCCAGCGGTTTCCTCGCCCTGGGGCCGACACCCTCCAGACTCTCAATTTCAGCAAAAAGCGGGTTCAGCAAATCGGGACGCATGAGAAGGATATAGCGACTTGCGCAATAATGGCGAGTAGCCTAGCTGCACTTCATGCAGGAAACAGCCGCCCCTCATAAAGACATATCCCGCATCGCGCGCATTCGCTTTCGCGCATGGCACCGTGGCACGCGTGAGGCGGATTTCATGATCGGCAGCTTTTTTGACCGGTTTCACGCAGATTGGGGCGGCGATGAGCTTGACTGGTTTGAGGCCCTGCTGGAAGAAGAGGATGTTGACGTTATCGCCTGGGTCTTTGCAACAGCCGAAGTGCCTGAGCGGTTTGCCGGTCCCATGATGGATCAGATGCGCAAACTTGATTACGTCAACATTCCTCGCTGAGCCTCCAGAGTTACGCCCGAAGACAGGGTTAAACGATAGGGATGATAGATTTTTCTCATATTATTGAGGCTTACAAGTCTCTGAAACTGTCATCGCTTGCCAGAGGCGCTGTGCCGCTGGTGATGGCGGATCTCGCCCGCGCTGC
>JBKEEC010000227.1:0-3873 GCA_047975785.1 Sphingomonadaceae bacterium
CCATCGCCTCGCCAAAGACGCGGAACCGGCCCAGCAGGATGGAGGTCTGCACCGGCCAGCCGCCAAGATCAGGGTCATGCGCAAGCGCCTCGCCCGCGCAAGACAGGCCGAACGGACCGGCATCTGCCGTCAGCGCGGACGGAACTTCAATCGGGAAACGGGAAACATGGGTGTTCATGGCAATAGCCTCCGCGACGGGCGGCGGAGGCCTTTCCTCCACCCTTGCAACCCGTCACGAAAACCCCGGCCCGTCTCTGCCTCTGGCCGCGGCGGGATCGCACCGCCGGGCGCAGGGATGAGGCGCTGTTGCGCCTCACTCGAAAGGATCGATTTCCAGCTTATGGTGCGCGCACCATAAGCTGGAATATGACCCGTGGGAGATTATGTCCCGCTAGCGCCAGTGTTTCACCCAATATCCTGATCTGCCGGGTTTTTCTCCCGACAGATCAGCCTTGGCGCGCAACATAATCAGAGGCTCTTCAGGAACTGCATCAGATCATCGGGGGCGCGATAGCGCAGCTGTCCCGGCGTTCTGATCGGATGCAGACGGCTGAGAGCCGCTTCCTTCATCGCCATGTCGGCTTCCAAATAGATGTGCGTCGTGGTCGGGCTTTCGTGCCCGAGCCAGAGCGCAATCACCGTGATGTCCACTCCCGCTTGCAACAGATGCATGGCGGTTGTGTGCCGGATTGTGTGGGGCGATATTGCGCGCCCCGCGAGTTCCGGACACACCCTTTGCGCCCGTTCTACAGCCAAGGTTAGCCGCCGCGTGATCCCTGAGCGCGTCAGTGCCTTCCCTTCTGTTCCACCCGGAAACAGAGGGTGGTCCCCTTCATCCTGGGGAAGCTGTCGTATCCATCCGCGTAGGGTCGCAGCGGTTTGTTTCCATATTGGGACGGTGCGGCGCTTGCGTCCCTTGCCATAGAGATGGACGACAGGTGATACATTGAGCACGAGGTCCGGGACCCTCAATCCTGCGACCTCCGAAACGCGCGCGCCCGTGTTGTACATCAGGGCGAGCATCGCCCTGTCACGCCTCCCCAGCCAGTTTGACGTATCCGGTGCCGCAAGGATCGCATCGATCTCGTGTCGCGTCAGGAAGCCGAGAGACGGTCGGTCATGCCGTTTGGTGGGTATGGCGAGGTTCTGTTCGATTGTCGCGAGGGCTGTGAAGTCCTTGTGAGCTGCAAATTTGAGGAAGGATCTGATTGCCGATAGCCTTGCATTGCGGCTTCGGACCGAATTTCCTCTCTCGCGCTCCAGATGATCAAGAAAACGTAGGATCAGTCCGGAATCAAGATCGTGCAAGGACAGCTCCGTCGGTGACTTACCGACATCCTTCTGCGCGAAGAGCAAGAGCAGCTGGAATGTGTCCCGATATGACGCCACCGTGTGGCGGCTAACGGCCCGCTGCTGTGCCAGGTAATCCACGAAAAACTGCTGCAGGAGCGTGGGAAAGGTGGGTTGTGTCCGTGGATCAGCCATGATGCAGACCCTCACGACCAGTGCTGCCCTCGAACCGCGATCCGGCGATAGCCATGAGTTCCGGAATCCCTTCGAGGTACCAGTAGGTATCTGCGACATTGGCATGGCCGACATAGGTCGAAAGCGCGAGCATGGCGTTGTCGGTCGAAACGCCGTCTCGTTGCCATGCCATCAGCCGGTGGCAGATGAAACTGTGTCGTAGGTCGTGGATTCTGACATAGCGATAGCCGCCACGGGGAAAAATTCCGAGTTGGAGAGCCAGCTTGCGAAAGGTCGCTTGCACCGTCGCATACGGTAGTGGGCCGTACTTCCAGGCAGAGATAAACAAAGGTGCTGAAGGTTCTGCCGACGCGTACCCGGACCGGATGGCCAGATACCTCGACAGAGCATTCGTGACCGTTGGTTGAATCGGCAGGCGCCGCTCACGTCTGGACTTCGTACGCCGGATCGTCAGCAGCCCGCGCTTGCGGTCGAAATCTCTGCACTCCAGCATCAGAGCTTCGGAAATACGCATCCCTGTCGCAGCGAGCAGCCCTATCAGCGTTGTGAAATTAGCAGCTCTTAGTCCACCTGCAGGTGCCAGTGTGGAGGCGAGAGCCATCAGTTCTTCGATCTCGGCCGCGGTGTAAATATGGGGCGTCCTGCGTCGCTTGATGGGGCCGAATGGCATCCCTGCCGGAAACTCCGTCCTGGGGTCACGTTGGGCGAGATGATCGACAAAGCGACGGATCGAGGCCAGCCTTCCTGCCCAAGTGAAGGGGCGGTCATAGAGCGCGCCTTGCTTTGCCCATTCGAGGCAAAGATCTGCGGTCACGTGGCCAGAATGTCCCTTTGCGACTGCATATCGGGCAAATGACTGGACGCGGTTTCCGGTGTGCCGTTCCTTAAAACCCAACCTTCTCCGTTCGGTGAAATAGGCTTCGGCTGCCACCATCAAATTGTGCTCGTCCATCATCTCATGCTCCTGGGCCAGGGCATAGCGACCTGAGTGAGGTGGTCGATGTCGATCCTCGCGTAGATGGACGTTGTGGCAATGTCGCGATGCCGCAGGATATCGGCGACCTGCGGAACCGGGGTTCCCGCGTTGATCAGTTGGGTGGCAAGCGTGTGCCTCAAGATATGGACACGGCTTCGGTCCCAGCCGAGCTTTTTATAGGCATCATGAAGTACTCTTTGCACGACGCGGCGCCCGACCGGCAGGCCTACCGGAGATTTGTGGCGCACGAACACTTTCCGGCACTCCGTTGCCGGCCGTTCGTTCCGGATGTAATCGACCAGCGCTTGCCCGGTGGCATGTGGCAGTGGCAACCGTTCGGCACGTCGACCTTTGCCTGGCGCAATGCGGATCTCACCTTGCACCCAGTCGATATCGTCCAAGTTGAGGCGGACCACCTCGATGGATCGCATTCCGATATCTGCCAGACAGCGGGCGATGGCGTAGCTGCGACTCTGGCCGGGCAGCGATGTGTCGAAAGAGGCGAGCAACTGGTCAAGCTCCTCAGCCGTCAATGCTTCGGGTAACGGCCGCTCAATCACCGAGGTCGGACGAGGAACAGCGGCCAATTGGGCTGTGACATCATCACCAAGAAGTTTGCGGTATCGGAAGTAGCATCGGACAAAAACCGATAGCGCGCGGATGGTCCCGAGGCTCCGCGCCTCTTTGCCAAGCACGAACTCCCGGATGGTGCCAGCGGAGATCGAGGAAGGATCGATCACCCCGGAACCGGATGCTTGCTTCAGCAGGCGTCGCAACGACATGCGATGTTGTGCGCGGGTGCTCGGAGCCAGACCCCAGACGTCGCGTAGCGCGTCATCGAAAGCCCGGATCTCACAAGCGATGGCGTCCGGCTTGACGGCTTCGATGATCTCAAGGTCCCGCATTAATCGCAGCAGGTGGTTCAACGCGGATCTGTTGTGATGCAGATAGCCGCGAACGTGGCGGGAGCAGGAGCAGGTAGGGATGTGCCTCTGCAAGAACAGCCGGGTATGATGCTCTGAAATTGCAGGGATATCGATCCCCTCACTCTGAAGCCATTCGCCGAAATGGAAAACGCATGCGCTGTAGAGCGCAATAATCCGTGGCGAATACTGGCCGTCGCGTAACCTGTTACGAAACGGCGCCACGACCGCGGCAAGGTAATTGCCCGGATCGTCCTTCAGCATGAAAACTCTTCTCTTCGCGGTCATTTGTCATCTCCTGTGATTGAGGAGTGGCAAGTGAACGCTGTGATTATGTTGCGCGCCAAGGCTGATCTGCCGGGAGAAAAACCCGGCAGATCAGGATATTGGGTGAAACACTGGCGCTAGCGGGACATAATCTCCCACGGGTCATATTCCAGCTTATGGTGCGCGCACCATAAGCTGGAAATCGATCCTTTCGAGTGAGGC
>JBKEEC010000228.1:0-35601 GCA_047975785.1 Sphingomonadaceae bacterium
CCAAGGGTGATGCGGGTCAGCGCCATATCAGGACAAGGCAGATAGCCCGAACAGGCTTATCCGCAAAGGCAAATCAGGTCTGGGGCGTAATTGGTTTTCAGTCTCTTCCGGAAGAGGGGTTATCTTCGAACAATGGCACGATAGGCAATGCGCCCTGTTCGGCTGGCTGCCCGCGCAGCAGAAATGCGCCAGCGCAGATGGGTCGCATCTTCCGGGGTCGCAAGGCGTGATCCCGCACGTAATGTGCCCAGCCTGCCCCAGCTTGAGCCGCCATCGGTGGAGATTTCAACCGAATCGTCACTGCTGCGCTGATAGGCAAGGCCGGATGGAATACGGCTGGACAGGGTAAAGGCCTTGCCGTCCTGCGGTGCGTTCCATTCAACCAGCAAGATAACCTTATCACCCGAACGAAGCTGGTCGTTGTGGCTAAGGGATCGAATCATTGTGTCATGTGCAGGGTTGACCTGTTCAATATAGGCAGCGCGAGACAGGGAAATACTGTCTTGTGCATGAGCCAGCCCGGCTACACAGACGCACCCGCACGCAATGGTGTTACGAATCTGCGCAACAGATATCCTCATTCTCATTTTGCCCCCATATTTTCGTTATGTTGCCCGCTAACAGCAGGACACAAAAATATGGTTAATGATGACGGGAAAGGGCATCAAAATGAACGGTTTTTCCTGCGAATACAAAAATGCTGCATCGGACCAGTTGACAGCCCTTGCTTGCTGGCTTAGTGGCGCGGCTCCCAAGCGGTGCAACGCCCCCTTGATGGCATAATGCTTACAGGGATTGCGGGTGTAGCTCAGTTGGTTAGAGCGCCGGCCTGTCACGCCGGAGGTCGCGGGTTCAAGTCCCGTCACTCGCGCCACTTGGGACATCCCGGACAGAAAAATTGCTTTATACGGCTACGTTTTATACGGGTGTCAGGGTAAAGTCCTGTCAGGAGCTGGCGGTGATGGCAGAATCAGGAATTGACCAATATATCGAGCAGGCCCGGCCTTTTGCGCGTCCGATAATCAGGCATTTGCGCACATTGGTGCACCGTGCTCAGCCTGAATGCACTGAAGCTATCAAATGGGGTATGCCATTTTTTGTTTTGGACGGGAAAAACCTCGCCGGAATCGGTGCCTTCAATGCGCACTGTGCTTTCGTGATTGAAGGGGCCGGGAAGGGCAAAACAGAGGGCATGGGGCAGTGCGGAAAGATCACTTCTCTGGACGACCTTCCGCCTGACTCTGTTCTGGCGGAAATGCTCGCTCAACGAGCAGAGGATATCCGTTCCGGCAAGTCGGGCAAGCCATCATCAAAGCCCAAGCCCAAGCCTGAATTGCCTGTGCCGCCGGATTTTGCGGCCCTGCTGGCACAATATCCGGAAGCAGAACAACATTTCATATCTTTTGCACCTTCTCATCGGCGCGAGTATCTGGAATGGATTGAGGATGCCAAAAGAGTGCAAACGCGGGAACGGCGGATGCAGCAGGCCGTTACATGGATACGGGAAGGAAAATCCCGCAACTGGAAATATCTGAAAGGTTAAAGCTTTTCGCGAAAAAGTGGGCACCGGTTTTTGTCATCACACTCTAATCGCATGAGCCGTGATGACCTTTTTTGCGGGATGAAATGCAAGAACAGGTCTGAACAGGGCAATCAGGCTCGCTATGCGGGTAGCTTCAGCTCCAGCGCCCCGTTTCCATCCAGATCAGAAAGCGCCTGAGCGGCAAGATCCAGATCGTGCCCAGCACGATATAGAGTATCGTCTGAACCACAACGGGAAGCTGGCCGATATAATCGGAGGCACTGGCAACCAGAATGGTGTAGAGAACCAGTGCGGCCACCAGCGCCAGAATACCAAGCGGAATCCTCAATGTGGGTTTGTCACGCATCAGAACGGTCCATACAGGCGGGTGGGAGTTATAATGGCGTCCAGCCGGATATCATGGGGTTCAAGCGGAATCTCCCCGACCATCTGGCAATCCCACGCCAGACCAAAACGGGGAATATCAATATGATGTTCGAACCAGCGATCATAATGGCCGCCGCCCTGTCCAAGCCGGTCCCCATCCGGAGTAAAACCAAGAAGGGGGACAAACAGGAAATCAGGTTCGATCACTTCGCATGTTGCACCGGGCTGGGCAACGCCCCAGGGGCCGGTTTCCATGACATCTTCACTATAAGGAGATGGCCAGCTACGAAACTGCATATTTGCATTGCGTGCTTCAAAAAAGGGCAGGGCAATTTTGTGTCCGGCATCAAAGAAATACCGTGCATAGCCTCCGGCCGGGGCTTCACCGGAACTGGCGTGATACAGGCCGATAATGGCATCTTCAGGGATCATCCGGGTTACGGCAATTGGCGGTCTGTGAAACATGAGTGCCAGAGTGTTGGCGGGAAGTTGCTCGACATAATTCCGCCTTGCTGTCCGCAGTGATGCGCGCAAATTCTGTTTGTCTTGCATAAAAACTGCGGCCCCTCATCCGCGAAACAGACGCGGGATAAAGCATTTTCAGGAAAAGTTGATAGACTTTTCCGGTTCAAAAATGCGGTAAATCAAACAACTGCAGCATTGCCAATGATTTAATATATAATCGTAATGCTGTAGAAAATGCGGTGTGGCGGAACCACCATGGGTCGTTACCGGGAAATCCTCTGACGCCAAAACGTCAGGTGGGCGCCGTATGCTCCGGTCCCCAGGACGAACCCGTGTTCCAGTGCAGGGACAGCTCCCTTGGATTGCTTATAGCCTCAGGGATATTCACTAACAGCTCGTGCCGGGCAGTCCCGCCACGGCCTGTCTACAGCATTTTCAGAAAAAGTTGATAGACTTTTTCGGTTCGAAAAATGCGAAAAATAGCGACAGCATTTTCAGAAAAAGTTGATAGACTTTTTCGGCTCGTTCGGCTCGAAAAATGCGAAAAATGCGAAAAATGCGAAAAATAAATGCCTGCTGCATTGTACATAATTCACTGTTCAGGGGCAGGGCCATTGGTGCTGACGGTCTTTCCCTCAAGCCTGGATGCGCAGCTTTCCAGCATATCGGCGAATTTTTCGAGTGCAGGAGCCAGATCGGGGTCATAACCGGAAGGCAGGGCAGGTGCGGGGGCATCCTGCAGGGCAGTCAGCTCCTGCCCCAGCGTTTCCTTTTCGGCCTGTAGCCTTGACAAAGTATCTTCCATTTCAGCGTATTTGCCCTGTTGCTCTTCGCTTTCCTTGCGAACAGTATCGCGCTCCTGTGCAATTGCGCCGATGCGGGCCTTGTGTCCGTCAAGCTCTATGGTCATTTTATCGACCGTGCCCTGAAGGGCGGTTACTTCCTGCTGCAGGCGATCACGATCGGCGGCCATATCTGCAAGCACATCCCCTGCCTGCGCCTGGGCGAGCAAGGCCTGTTCGGCTTCCTGCTGTGCCTTTTGCTGCGCCTGTGCAGCATGATCGGCTGCAATTCTCAGCACATCGCACTGGCTGGTCAGGTCTTCTGCCTGAGCTGTCATGACGGAGAGCTGTTCTTCAAGTGGCGTGATCCGTTCCTGCAGGGATGCCAGCAGTTTTGCAGACTGGGCGGCTTCACTGCTGGTCCGGTCCAGTTCTGCACGGACATCATGCAATTCATCGGCGATCAGCAGGGAGGCAAAGAGGAAGTTCCGGCTTTCATTGGGGCTGAGTGTGAGGCCAAGCCCTGTAACCTTGGCATCAATCAACCGGCCAAGGCTGATGACGTGATCTTCTTCTCCTTCAGCACAGGAGACTGCGAATTGGCGTCCTCCAATCTCAAGTGTAACCTCGTTCATCGGGCAGTGCCTTCAAGATTGGAAATGAGAGAATCTATCTCTTTCAGGATCTTGCCTGTTTTTTCTGACAGGTTTTCATGCTTCACAACCAAAGCAGAAACAGAAGGCGGTGCTGGGCGGATAGTGTCCGCGCAATCGGCAATGCGGGCCAGAGCAGCTTCAATCCGCTGCACGGCACGTTCGATACGTTCCTCACTCATGGTATGAAATTATCCAATTTCCGGCAGATGGGCAAAACTTTGAGGGCGCCTGTTGATAAGTTTTCCGCATAAAATGTCGGGTGGATGCTGTTTCATGGGGAGACGGTCTGACCAGATCGGGCAATAGCCTGATCCATTTCCGGCAAAAATGGCGCAATTATAGGGCGGAATGCTTGACCTTGGGCGGCCTGTCCGCGAAGGGAAGCGCGCATGACGAATCGTTATAATTCCGGCCATTCATACCCATGCCAGCAGGAGCCTCGCTTGATGATCGCAGATTCGCAACGTCTGACACACATGGCCAATGCAATTCGCGCCCTGTCAATGGACGCAGTGCAAGCCGCCAATTCCGGCCATCCGGGAATGCCGATGGGGATGGCGGACGTTGCTACAGTTCTGTGGGCCAATTATCTGAAATTTGATCCGGCTAACCCGGACTGGGCGGATCGGGACCGGTTCGTGCTTTCTGCCGGGCACGGCTCCATGCTGATATATTCGCTGCTGCACCTTACAGGTTATGCGCAGCCAACCATGGAAGATATCCGTAACTTCCGACAGATTGGCAGCCCATGTGCCGGCCATCCGGAAAACTTCCTCTTGCCCGGTGTGGAATGCACGACTGGCCCGCTCGGTCAGGGGTTGGCCATGGCAGTGGGTATGGCCATGGCTGAAAGGCATCTGAATGCAGGCTTTGGCGATGATCTGGTGCAGCACCGGACCTGGGTGATCGCAGGTGATGGCTGCCTGATGGAAGGCATCAACCATGAAGCGATTGGCATCGCCGGACATCTTGGGTTTGGTCATCTCAATGTCCTGTGGGATGATAACCGGATTACGATTGATGGCGCGACAGACCTTTCCACCAGTGAAGATATTGCTGCGCGGTATAGTGCTACCGGCTGGCATGTGGTCCATTGTGACGGGCATGATCATGCCGATATTGCCCGCGCTATCGAGGAGGCAATTGCCGATGAGCGGCCATCATTGATCGCATGTCGGACAATCATCGGCAAAGGCGCCCCGACCAAACAGGGGACAAGCGCGACCCATGGTGCGCCGCTGGGAGCAGACGAAATAACTGCAGCCCGTGCCGAGCTGGGCTGGAATTCTCCCCCATTCGAGATAGCTGAAACCGTTCTGGCCGACTGGCGGGGCGTGGGTTCGCGTGGCCAGCAGGCCCGTGCCGACTGGGAATCCCGTTTGGCTGCATCACCGGATGCCGCAGAATTTACCCGGCGCATGTCGGGAGCCTTACCGGATAATAACGGATCGGATAATACCGGGCTGGATGGCTTTATTGCCTCTCTGATTGCCGAGCCGAAAACGGTGGCAACCCGCAAGGCGAGTGAAATGGCTCTGGCGGTGATCAATAATGCCGTGCCCGAAACTGTCGGCGGGTCGGCCGATCTGACAGGATCAAACAATACCAGAGCCGGTGATATTCAGCCGTTTACGGCGGATAATTATTCGGGCCGCTATGTCTATTACGGCATTAGGGAATTTGGCATGGCCGCCGCCATGAATGGCATGGCCCTGCATGGCGGGATCATTCCCTATGGCGGGACATTTCTGGTATTTGCCGATTATTGCCGGGCAGCGATCCGCCTGTCTGCCCTGCAGCAGACGCGGGTCATTTATGTGATGACGCATGATTCCATCGGGCTGGGTGAAGACGGGCCAACCCACCAGCCGGTGGAGCATATCCAGTCCTTGCGTATGCTTCCGAACCTGCTGGTCATGCGTCCGGCTGATGTGGTGGAAACGGCAGAGTGCTGGGCCATCGCACTCAAGCAGGCAGACAGGCCCACCGTGCTGGCGCTGAGCCGGCAAAATCTTCCGCAGCTTCGGCTGGAAGCAAATCCTGATCACCTGAGCGCAAAAGGTGCCTATCGTATCAAGGCCGCCGCTGCGCCGCGCAGGCTGGTTCTGGTGGCAACCGGATCAGAGGTGGAGCTGGCGTGCAATGTTGCAACCGCTCTTGAGCAACAGGGGATGGGTGCCGATGTGGTTTCCATGCCGTGCACCACCCTGTTTGATGAACAGGACAAGGCCTATCGTGAGAGCCTGTTGCCAGCCAGTGTGCTTAAGGTCTCGATCGAGGCTGGCACCACTTTCGGGTGGGAACGCTATGTCGGAAGTGACGGGTTAAGCATCGGAATTGACAGTTTTGGCGCATCGGCACCGGCATCTGACCTGTTTGAACATTTTGGCTTTTCTGTAGAAAAGATTATCCCGCACATTCTCGAAAAATTGACTGACTAAGCAGGAGTTTTCCTTATGGCTACCAAGGTTGCAATCAATGGCTTCGGACGTATCGGGCGCCTTGTTGCGCGCGCACTTCTTGAGCGCAAGGATCATGATCTGGAGCTGGTTTCTATCAATGACCTGTCAGATACGGCATCAAACGCGCTGCTGTTCCAGTTTGATTCCACCCATGGCCGCTATCCCGGAACGGTTGTCGCCGGAGAAGGCAAGATTACGGTTGATGGCAAGGATATCATCGTAACGGCGGAACGCGATCCGGCGAAGCTTCCCCATGGTGAACTGGGAATTGATATCGTGATGGAATGCACGGGCTTTTTCCAGTCGGAAGAAGCCAGTCGGCCGCATCTCGCCGCAGGAGCAAAGCGGGTCATTATTTCGGCTCCGGCAACAGGCGTTTCCAAAACCATCGTTTTTGGCGTCAATCAGGATACGCTGACAGCAGAAGATGTGATTATCTCCAACGCAAGTTGCACCACCAACTGCCTGGCTCCTGTGGCCAAGGTATTGCACGATGCAGTGGGCATTGAACGCGGCTTCATGACCACGATCCATTCCTATACCAATGACCAGCGTATGCTTGACCAGATCCATAGTGATTTGCGTCGGGCACGTGCCGGTGCAGCGAACATGATCCCGACAACAACCGGCGCTGCGCGTGCGGTTGGTCTGGTTCTGCCTGAGCTGAAGGGCAAGCTGGATGGTTCATCCGTGCGTGTGCCAACGCCCAATGTCAGTCTGGTTGATCTGGCCTTTGTTCCCGGACGGGAAACCAGCGCCGAAGAACTCAATGCTGCTCTCAAGGCTGCTGCGGATGGCCCGATGAAAGGCGTGCTTGATTATACCGATCAGCCGCTGGTCAGCTCGGATTTCAATCATTATCCGGCCAGTTCGACTGTGGACAGCCTCGAAACAGCGGTGCTGGAAGGCAAGCTGGCCCGTGTTGTCAGCTGGTATGACAATGAATGGGGCTTTTCCAACCGCATGATCGATACAGCCGGCGTTGTCGCCAGCATGATCTGATCTCCTTGCGTCCGGGCAGATTGCATGGATATTGTCTGTCCGGGCGCCGGGGCTGTGTGATATTGCAACCAGCTTGAAAACAGACGGAGCAGGCAGTGCCGAATTTCAAAACGCTTGATGACCTTGGGGATGTAACCGGCAAGGTGGCATTGGTGCGCGTTGATCTGAACCTTCCGATGAAGGATGGATCAGCTACGGATCTGACACGGGTGAAGGCTTCGGCACCGACGATAATTGAACTGGCAGATCGCGGTGCAAAAGTGCTTCTGCTTGCGCATTTTGGCCGTCCCAAAGGTGCGCGTCACTCCACCATGTCTACCAGTCTGGTACAGGGTGATGTGGAGAAGGTGCTCCAGCGGGAGATCATGTTTATCCCCGAAGTTTCCGGCCCTGTTGCCCGACAGGCTATCGGCATCCTGCGCGACGGAGATATCGGCCTGCTGGAAAATGTGCGTTTCTGGCCGGGGGAAGAAGCCAATGATCCCGCTTTTGCCGCTTCTGTAGCAGAGCTGGGCGATTTTTACGTTAATGATGCGTTCTCGGCGGCGCATCGCGCCCATGCCAGCACGGAAGGGCTGGCACATATTCTGCCGGCCTATGCCGGCCGTGCGATGGAGCAGGAACTCAGGGCGCTGGATGCGGCTCTGGGCAGTCCTGTGCCGCCGGTTGCCGCTGTGGTGGGCGGAGCCAAGGTTTCTACCAAACTGGCCGTGCTGGAAAATCTGGTGGGCAGGGTGCAGCATCTGATTATTGGCGGGGGCATGGCCAATACATTCCTTGCCGCGCGCGGGGTCAATATCGGCAAGAGCCTGTGTGAGCATGATTTGACCGATACGGCGAGTGCGATTATGGATCGGGCTGATGAAACCGGCTGCACTGTGCATTTGCCCTATGATGTGGTGGTTACGCAGGAATTTGCTGCTGATCCACCCAGTCTGCGCATCTGCAATGTCTATGAAGTATCTTCGGACGAGATGATCCTTGATGTCGGACCTCAGGCAGTCGAGGCGTTGGGAGATGTGCTCAAGACCTGTCGCACACTGGTATGGAATGGGCCGCTTGGGGCATTTGAAACCCCGCCTTTCGACGAGGCTACAGTCTCGCTTGCCCGTATGGCGGCAGCCTTGACGCGCGACGGTTCTCTTGTTTCTGTCGCTGGCGGAGGGGATACGGTGGCAGCCCTGAACCATGCGGGTGTTGCGGAAGATTTTACTTATATATCAACGGCTGGTGGCGCTTTTCTCGAATGGATGGAAGGCAGGGAACTGCCCGGCGTAGCTGCGCTTGAACGGGGGTAATACTCCGTATTGGCAGGTTGCAGGTCTGATTGAAGGTGCGTAACAGCGCATCAGGCTGTGCTTATAGATTTAGATTTGCCATGGCTTGCCTATGGTTTCAGGTTTTGAACATTTGAGAAAAAGGACGCCAAATGAACCAGCAGGATATGATCACCAAAGCAGGCAGCGGGCAGGGCTTCGTGGCGGCGCTTGACCAGAGCGGCGGCTCCACTCCCAAGGCTCTGCGGGCCTATGGGGTTAGCGATGATGCGTGGTCGGGTGATGATGAAATGTTTGCCCGTATTCACGAAATGCGCAGCCGGGTCATTACCGCGCCGAGCTTTTCCTCTGGCAAGGTGATTGGTGCCATCCTGTTTGAAAAGACGATGGACGGGGAAGTGGAAGGCAAGCCCACGGCAGAGGCGCTCAAGGCCCGCGGTGTCGTTCCGTTTATCAAGGTTGATCAGGGTCTGGAAGATGAGGCCAATGGCGTCCAGATGATGAAGCCGCTCGACAAGCTGGATGCGCTGCTCGAAAAATCGGTTAAGCGTGGCATGTTCGGAACCAAGATGCGTTCGGTCATCAAATCCGCCAATTCAGCTGGTATCGCCGCAATTGTTGCGCAGCAGTTTGAAGTTGGCAACCGGATCGCGGATGCCGGTCTGGTTCCGATTCTTGAACCGGAATATGATATTACGGCAAATGACCGCGCCGCTGGCGAAGCCATTTTGCGTAACGAGATTCTCAAAGGTCTGGACGCATTGCCTGACGGGCGTCTGGTGATGCTTAAACTGTCCCTGCCGGTTGAGGCAGACTTTTACAAGCCTTTGGTTGACCACCCTTCCGTGCTGCGTGTGGTGGCTCTTTCCGGCGGTTTCTCGCGTGATGAAGCCTGCGATGAACTGGCGAAAAATCACGGGATGATTGCCAGCTTCAGCCGTGCTTTGCTGGAAGATCTGCGCGCGGATACCAGCGATCAGGAATTTGACGCCACTTTGGGCAAGGCGATCAACGAGATTGCTTCTGCCAGTTCAACCTGAGCCAGCCCCCAATATGCCTTCCGGTCATCCGCACCGGAAGGTGCATTTTTTGAAAGAGTTTGGCACATGAGCGATAATGCTGCGCGCTGCCAGCTTTACCTGATCTCTCCGACTGATGTTGGCGGGGGTTTTCCTGATCGTCTGGAAAATGCCCTGTCTGGCGGGCTGGTTGCGGCGTTTCAGTTTCGGGTAAAAGATTGCGACCAGCATGAGGCGGCGCGGCTGGCCCTGCCGTTGCAAGAAATCTGCAAGGCTCATGACACGGCCTTTATAGTCAATGATTCCATTGCCCTGGCAAAGCGCATTGCGGCGGACGGGGTTCATCTTGGTCAGCGGGATGGAAGGGTTAGTGAAGCACGCGAGGCTCTGGGGCAAGAGGCGCAGATTGGTGTCACCTGTCATGCGAGCCGTCATCTGGCGATGGAAGCAGGCGAGCAAGGTGCAGATTATGTGGCCTTTGGTGCCTTTTACCCTAGCACGACAAAGGCAACAGAGCATCAGGCCGGGCTGGACCTGCTCACCTGGTGGCAATCCCTGTTTGAAATTCCCTGTGTGGCCATAGGTGGCATTACACCTGCAAATTGCGCGCCCCTGATCTCTGCCGGGGCAGATTTTCTGGCGGTATCCGGCGCGGTATGGAACGGAGATGAAGCGGCATCTGTTCGCGCGTTTACGAGCGTGTTGCAAGCCGGAGAAGCGTGAGTTCTGAGCCTGGAACGGGATGATATTTGGTCGCTCGACATCCAGTTCTTTATGCTTTTGTTGTCGTGTGATTATTTTGACAAAAACCGGCGCCCCCTTTTTCGCGAAAAGCTTTAGTTGCTCCCGTCATCAAAACGGGTGCAAAGCATGGCAAGTGGCTGGTCGTTCTCATCCAGCGCCCTGACAGTATTGCTCGCTGTCTGCTCGAACCTTCGGCCATCAAGTGGCCCGCTGGTAAAGCGCATATATGTGCCCGTCAGCAGATAGGTGCCTTTGCCATCAGAATGGCTATAGGATGATCCATTCGTAATTTTGAAATGGGCTTCTGGCACAGGGATCATGGCCAGACCTTCAGCATTTCCGGGCAAGGTGCAAAGATATGAGCCGCGCGGCAGGGTCAGGAGCTTGCCATTGCGATCAACTGATGCCGCGGTGCCTGCCGTCTGGGCAACTGCCAGTGCGGGTTGGCTGACAGCCAGAAGAGCAAGAACGGGTCCGGATACAACGGGGTGCTGTTTCATGGCGGCTGGGTAACATCTTGAGGCAGATTCTTCCAGTCATGGTATGTCGGTTTGCGCACTTGCCTTGCCCCGTTTGCAATGCTCGGCTAATGGGCGCGGGACACGGTGCCAAATGGTGCAATTCTCATTCTTTGTAAGGCAGCAGATACATGAAAATCAGTGGCGTTGATATTCGTCCGGGCAATATTCTTGAATATGAAGGCGGCATCTGGAAAGTCGCCAAAATTCAGCATACTCAGCCGGGTAAGGGCGGGGCCTATATGCAGGTTGAAATGAAAAACCTGCAGGATGGGCGCAAGACCAATGTGCGCTTTCGCAGTGCCGATAGTGTCGAACGGGTCCGTCTGGACACCAAGGAATTCCAGTTTCTGTATGAGGATGGCGAATTTCTGGTTTTCATGGATCAGGATACGTTTGAGCAAATCAATCTGCCGGGTGACCTTCTTGGGGATGCGCGTCCGTTCCTTGAGGATGGAATGCAGGTAACGCTGGAGCTATGGGAAGAAAAACCGATTTCTGTCGCTCTGCCCGAACAGGTGGAAGCAACCATTGTGGAAGCCGATGCCGTAGTGAAGGGGCAGACAGCTTCTTCCAGCTACAAGCCTGCCGTGCTTGAAAACGGGGTGCGGGTGATGGTTCCTCCTCACATTGAAAGCGGGACGCGTATTCTTGTGGACGTGTATGAACGGACATATGTCGGGAAGGCGGGCTGACCGGACATGGCTGCGATTTCTGGCCTCATACGTGTGATGGAAAAGGCTGCCCGCAAGGCAGGTGGCCGCTTGCGCCGCGATTTCGGCGAGGTTGAACATTTACAGATCAGTCGCAAGGGACCATCGGATTTTGTCTCCAAGGCAGATCAGAGGGCAGAACGCATCATCTATGATGAGTTGCTGGCAGCCCGGCCCGATTGGGGCTTTGTGCTGGAAGAGGCAGGCATCATTGAAGGCGCCGCAGATATGCCGCGCTGGATTGTGGACCCCCTCGACGGGACCAGCAATTTTCTCCACGGTATCCCGCATTTTGCGGTATCCATTGCGGCACAGGAGCCGCGGCTTGATGGCAAGGGCTGGGGCGATGTTGTCGCTGCGGTCGTCTACCAGCCGATTACGGATGAAACATTCTGGGCGGAAAAGAATCGCGGAGCCTGGCTCCATGATGGCCGCCTGCGTGTCTCTGCCCGCGCGCGTCTCGATGATGCGCTGATTGCAACCGGAATCCCGTTTCAGGGTGCGGGAGATATGTCGCAATGGACCCGCATCTATAATGCGATCGGGCCTAATATTGCCGGTATACGCCGCTTTGGTGCGGCATCGCTTGATCTGGCCTGGGTTGCAGCAGGGCGGTTTGATGGCTTTTGGGAAAGCGGCCTGAAGCCCTGGGATACGGCGGCAGGGTGTTTGCTGGTGCGCGAAGCCGGAGGGTTCGTCAGCGATTTTCGTGGGCGTTCAAACCCGGTATGCGACGTTGAAGTGCTGGCAGCCAATGACGGGCTGCACGCCCGCCTGCACAAGCTTCTGGCAGGCGCCCTGAAAGAATGAGTGTATCTGTTCTTGGCAGTTGCACGAACAGAAAGACACGTTATAGGCAGCAGCGATCTTTCGCGGGCGTGGCGGAACGGTAGACGCAGCGGATTCAAAATCCGCCGTTGGCAACAACATGTCGGTTCGAATCCGACCGCCCGTACCATTACGGTTTTTGCCGTTTCATGGGTCAGCCGGATTGCATCACCTTGAATATCTCGCCCGCCTGCTCTGCCCCTGATTGTGGGACGATGGTGTTTTCACGGGCTGAAATCGCCTCCCGGTTTGCGGCAAACCCTTCGACCGAGCAATCACTGCCATTGAGCAAAACGGGTTCGTTCATTGTCACCCATGCGCTATGGAATCCTCCTCCTCCGGCCCCGATAATGGTATTGGACGGGGCCTCCTCGCTCACCAGATAGAGCGCTGCCGGGGCAACCCTGGCTGGCTCGAACAGGGAAAAGGCATCTTCGCCGAAAATATCTTCTGTCATGCGTGTTCCGGCAACAGGGGCGATGCTGTTGACCCGGATATTGTATTTCGCACCTTCCAGATGCAGTGTCTTGGCAAGGCCCACCAGACCGAGTTTGGCGGCACCATAATTTGCCTGCCCGAAATTGCCGAACAGTCCGGTGGAACTGGCTGTCATCAGGATACGGCCATAAGCCTGTTCGCGCATGGTCTCCCAGGCAGCCTTTGTCGCATAGGCTGAACCAAGAAGGTGAACTTTTACAACAAATTCAAAATCCTGCGGAGTCATCTTGGTAAAACTTTTATCGCGCAAGACCCCGGCATTATTGATGAGAATGTGCACGCCTCCCCATTTTTCCTTTGCGCGGGCAACCATTTCTTCCATCTGGTCATATTCTGTGACCGATGCACCATTGGGCATCGCTTCTCCGCCGGAGGACAGGATTTCTTCTACCACCTTTGCCGCGGCATCGGATGTGCCTGTGCCATCTCGTGATCCGCCAAGGTCATTGACGACGACTTTCGCGCCGCGTCGTGCCAGTTCCAGGGCATATTCACGGCCCAGACCGCCACCTGCTCCGGTGACAATGGCTACGCGATCGGTGAAGGAAATGGTCATGCATGTTCTCCTGAAGGCACGATGGAGTGTATGTGATCCGGGGCGATGCCATGAAGTTCCGCGCGAAACAAGCATGGCTGAGTGCCCGCTGTGCTTTACTGGCACATTGCCCTTGCAGGCAGCGGTGCAAGGCCCCACATACAGGGCTTGACCGGCGCGAACATTTGAGGAACATTCACCCCATGGCATTGACGACTATTTCCGTGCGCGGTGCGCGTGAGCATAATCTCAAGGGTGTGGATATTGATCTTCCGCGTGACAGGCTGATTGTCATCACGGGCCTGTCAGGCTCTGGCAAAAGCTCGCTGGCCTTTGATACTATCTATGCCGAAGGGCAGCGCCGATATGTTGAAAGTCTTTCGGCCTATGCGCGCCAGTTTCTGGAAATGATGCAGAAGCCTGATGTCGAACATATTGAAGGCCTGTCACCTGCCATCAGCATCGAACAGAAAACCACCAGCCGTAATCCGCGCTCTACTGTTGCGACGGTAACGGAAATCTACGATTATATGCGCCTGCTCTGGGCGCGGATTGGTGTTCCGGTGTCACCGGCCACCGGCTTGCCGATCGAGGCGCAGACGGTTTCTGCCATGGTGGACCGGGTGATGGATCTGCCTGAGGACACGCGCATTTATTTACTGGCGCCTGTCGTGCGCGGACGAAAGGGTGAATATCGCAAGGAACTGGCCGAATGGCAGAAAGCCGGGTTTACGCGGGTGCGGGTGGATGGAGAAATCTATCCGATCGAGGATGCTCCCGCGCTGGACAAGAAATACAAGCATGACATTGAAGTGGTGGTGGACCGCCTGGCCGTGCAGGACGGGATAGCAACCCGTCTGGCCGACAGCATCGAAACGGCGCTGCGGCTGGCGGATGGGTTGGCCTATGTCGATCTGGCCGACGGAGTGGTGCCGGGGCGCGAAGAAGATGATGCTCAGGGTAAAAACCTCAAAGGCGCCGGTATTCCGGTAAACCGGGTGGTTTTCAGCGAAAAATTTGCCTGCCCTGTCAGTGGCTTTACGATTGAGGAAATCGAGCCTCGTCTCTTCAGCTTCAATGCGCCGCAAGGGGCCTGCCCGGCCTGTGACGGGCTGGGCGAAAAACTGCTGTTTGATCCGCAGCTTGTGGTGCCGAATGAGCAATTGAGTCTGAAACAGGGAGCAATTGTTCCCTGGGCAAAAAGCAACCCGCCTTCGCCCTATTACATGCAGGTTTTGTCCAGCCTCGCACGGGCTTATGATTTTGACCTGAATACGCCGTGGAACCAGCTTGCGCCGGATCAGCAACTGATCATCCTGAACGGCACGGGCGGGATGCCGGTTGAGCTGACATTCAAGGATGGCAAGAAGGAATATACCGTAACCAAGCCGTTTGAGGGGGTCATTGGCAATCTCAACCGCCGGATGCGCCAGACAGACAGTAACTGGATGCGTGAAGAACTGGCGAAGTATCAGACGGCACAGCCCTGCGAGGTTTGCCATGGAAAACGGCTGAACGAAAAGGCGCTGGCGGTGAAAGTCGCTGGGGTTGATATTGCAAGCCCCACCGCAATGTCAGTTGCCGATGCAAAAGACTGGTTCCTTGCACTTGACCAGCAGCTTGGCACGCAGCAGCAGCAGATTGCAAAAGCCATACTGAAGGAAATCAACGAACGGCTGGGCTTTCTGGATAATGTCGGGCTGGATTACCTGAATCTGGATCGCACCAGCGGCACATTGTCGGGCGGAGAGAGCCAGCGGATCAGGCTGGCAAGCCAGATAGGAAGCGGGCTGTCCGGCGTGCTCTATGTGCTGGATGAGCCTAGCATCGGGCTGCATCAACGAGACAATGACCGGCTGATAGAAACGCTCAAACGCCTGCGTGATCTGGGCAATACGGTGCTGGTGGTGGAGCATGATGAAGATGCCATTCGCAGCGCAGATTATATCGTCGATCTTGGCCCCGGTGCGGGGGTGCATGGCGGCGAAGTGGTGGCGGAGGGCACGCTTAAACAGATTTTGAAAAACAAGGCGAGTCTGACGGCAGATTATCTTAACGGCACGCGCGAAATTGCTGTGCCGGACAAGAGGCGCAAGGGTAATGGCCATTATCTGACAGTGCAGGGCGCTCGTGCAAATAATCTCAGGGATGTGACGGCCTCTATTCCGCTGGGAACATTCACTTGCATAACCGGGGTATCGGGGAGCGGGAAATCGAGTTTCACGATTGATACGCTTTATGCCGGAGCGGCGCGGGAATTGAACGGCGCACGGGTTATCGCCGGTGCACATGATGCGATTACGGGTCTCGAATATTGCGACAAGGTTATCGAGATTGACCAGTCGCCGATTGGCCGCACGCCGCGCTCAAATCCGGCCACCTATACTGGTGCCTTTACCCAGATAAGGGACTGGTTCGCCGGTTTGCCAGAGGCGCAGGCTCGCGGATACAAGCCGGGCAGGTTCAGTTTCAATGTCAAGGGCGGGCGGTGTGAGGCCTGCAAGGGGGATGGGCTGATCAAGATCGAGATGCACTTCCTGCCCGATGTCTATGTTACCTGCGAGGCCTGCGGCGGAAAACGCTATAATCGTGAAACGCTGGAGGTGAAGTTCAAGGGCAAGAGTATTGCCGATGTCCTCGATATGACAATTGAGGATGCGGAAGAGTTCTTCAAGGCGGTGCCTTCCATCCGTGACAAGATGCATATGCTGAATGAAGTCGGGCTCGGTTATGTCAAGGTCGGGCAACAGGCGACGACACTTTCAGGAGGGGAAGCGCAACGGGTCAAACTGGCCAAGGAACTGAGCAAGCGCAGCACTGGCCAGACGCTGTATATTCTGGATGAACCAACTACCGGCCTTCATTTCGAGGATGTGCGCAAACTGCTGGAGGTGCTGCACCGTCTGGTTGACCAGGGCAATAGCGTGGTGGTGATCGAGCATAATCTTGATGTGATCAAAACGGCGGACTGGATTGTGGATCTGGGGCCGGAAGGTGGCGTGCGCGGCGGAGAGATTGTTGCCGAGGGAACGCCGGAAGATGTTGCCGGCAATGCGCGCAGCTTTACCGGACACTATCTCCAGTCTGTCCTCAGCCGGTAAATCGCACAGCCGCCAGGCACACCGGACCAGGCAGATTGCCGGGCGCATTTTGAAGTATAAAATTGACCTCACCCGGCACATATCTGCCGGATGTTTTGAGGTATGCTTTACATTTGTTTACATTTACGGACCGGCAAATTTCTTCCTCTGCCGGACAGGGCTGCTATACCTCTCCAATGATATAGTGATGAAAAACCAAGGGAAATTCTTTCTCCCTTTTGCCTCCATGCTTAATTTATGACGCTGCTTCTCATTTAGGCTCAACTCCGTCAATACGGCAAAAATCTGCCGTTTATTAGCCCGCCGTTTACCATTTACCTTTATTGGCAACCCCATGAAATACGCACCATTCCATATTGCGACAGCGGCGCTTGGCTGCGCTGTCCTGTCTGTGCCCATGGCGGCGCAGGCGGGTGGTATCGCTGCGGGAACGGTGATCAGGAACACGGCTGAAGCATCCTACAGCAACGGGGCTGTGACCCAGCAGGTCAGTTCCAACACGGTGTCAATCACGGTGGATGAAGTGCTGGACCTGTCGGTGACATCACTTGACGGTGCCGCCGTGCCGCTGGATGCCAATGGTGCGGTGCTGTCATTCCAGATCCAGAATGCGGGCAACGGGCCTGAAGCATTCCGCGTGGAAGTAGACCCGGCGCTGACCGGCGATGATTTTGACCCGTCTGTCACGTCCATTGCTTATGACAGCAATGGCAATGGCGTTTACGATCCGGGCGTTGATACGATTATACCTGCTGGCGGTGTAACGCCGGTGCTTGATCCTGATGAAACACTGCGTTTGTTCGTCATCACCGGGTTGAGCGGCAACCCGACCGATGGCCAGACGGCCAATGTCCGATTTACGGGCACGGCCGCTACAGGGTCAGGCACGCCGGGCACTGGTTTTGCCGGTCAGGGTGAAGGCGGCGGCAATGCGGTGGTTGGTCCCAATACCGCATCGGCCCATGCGCAAGGCACGCTGACAGCCTTCATCAGCGAAGTTTCGCTGGTAAAATCCTATAGCGTGTCAGATCCTTATGGCGGCGCGCTGCCGGTTTCCGGCGCCATTGTCACCTATACACTGGTGGCACGGGTAGGCGGTTCGGCCTCGGCATCTGCGCTGGTGGTGGATGATGTGATCCCTGCTGGCACGCATTACAGTGCCGGCACTCTTACGCTTGATGCTGCCGCGCTGACCGATGCGTCGGGCGATGATGCAGGCCAGGCAGACAGTAATGCCATTTCGGTTGACCTTGGCACCGTCACCGGTGGAACCACTCATACTATAGCTTTCAAAGTCATTGTTGACTGACAGGAGGGTCAGATGAAACATTTATATCTCAGGCCATTGGCGCTCATTGCTGCGGGACTTTCTATTCCGGCCATGGCGCAGGACAAGCCGGTGCAGCTTTCCAGTGAGGTTCAGCTTGTGCGGGTTGTCACTGTTGACGGCCAGCAATCGCAAACACTCGTCAAGCCGGAAGGCGTCATTCCGGGCGACAAGCTCGTTTTTACGACGACCTACCGCAATAGCGGCGGGGAAGCCGTATCCGATTTTACCATGGTCAACCCGGTTCCGCAGCACATGGTGCTGGCCGATCAGGACCTTGGAAGTGCCGATGTCTCCGTCGATGGCGGCAAGACATTTGCCAAACTTGCAGAATTGCGTGTGACCGATGCCTCAACCGCTGAGGAACGGCCCGCTCAAAGTTCCGACGTCACCCATTTGCGCTGGACGATTTCCAGCGTGGCACCGGGTGGCGAAGGATCGGTGAAATTTAGTGCGCTCGTGCGCTGAACGAAGCCAGGGACATGAGACTAGTAAAGGGTAAGACAATGAAAAAGGCCATCTATCTGGCCGGGGGCGCATTGGGGGCATTCTCAATGGCTTTTATGGGCGCGTCATCCGCAAATGCGGCGGGCACGGCTGCCGGCACCATTATTACAAACAATGTTTCCGTCGACTATAAAGTCGGCACCATTGATCAGACAGACGTAACCGCAAGCAACAACATCACGGTTGACCGCAAGATTAACCTGGTGGTGGAACGGGTGGATAACACGCCAACCCCAGTGGTGTCTGGAGCCAGCGACGAGGCTGTTGCGTTCCAGGTTACCAACTCGTCCAACGCCACGCTGGATTTTTCCTTGCTTGCGGAACAAATTGCTACGGGAACTGCCGCAGGCATTTCTGGAAATGACAATTTTGACGTTACCGGCCCGCTATCATTCTATCTGGAAGATGGGACATCTTCAGGGTTCCAGATCGGTGAAGATACTGCCATCACCGGCCTGGATGACATAGCAGCGGATGAAATTGTTATCGTTTACGTCGTTGCTGACACTATCCCTCTGGGGCGGACGGACGGAGATATTGCTTCGATCCGGCTGACGGCGACAGCTCTTGATTCTTCTGGCGGTGCACTCACCAATGCGACCAGCAATACAGCAGGCATGGATACGGTCTTTGCTGATGGACCTGATGATACAGGAACCACACCGGACGCCATGGATTCTGATCAGGATGACTATGTCGTCAGAACCGCAAACCTGACAGTGACGAAGTCCAGTTCCATGGTTACCGCTACGGACTGGAAACAGGACTTTGCCGTTCCTGAGGGCACGATCAACTACTGCATTACGGTGGAAAATACCGGAACCGTGGCTGCATCCGATGTGGCTATCACCGACAAACTGCCCCTTTCCGGTCCTGAAGGCACTGCCGGAAGTGTTGATCTGACTACATATGTCGGGTCTTCTGTTATGGTAGGCGGAACCGATTGTGCTGGTGCTGGATCTCCTTCTGCGGGAACCTACACCGATAATACAGAGCCGACAGCAGACGTAGTCAGCGGGACGATAACTTCGATTCCTGCTGGTGAAACCCGGACTTTGTATTTCCAGGCAACTATCAAGTAAGCATACATTTGCCGGCGGTGTTCGCATCGCCTGCGGATGGGCTACCTCGCCATGATCCCAGCTTCTCGCCTTTTTCGCAGTCTCGGCAAAGGCCTGGCAGTTCTTGCCATGGCCTGCGCTGTGCAAGCGAGCGCCCAGAGCGGTATTGTCAGCAATACCGCCACGGCGCGCTGGGATGCAGGCGGATCGGCGGCGCAGATCAGCTCTAACACGGTTGAGTTTTCCGTCGTCAATCCACAATCAACGCTGACAACCTATGTGCCCTTGCCAGGGGCAGGCCAGCAGTTTAACCTCAGCAATAATTATTGCGCTTCTGGCGGCTCTGGCGGTGGTTCTGGCGGCTCAGGTGGCGGGTTTGGGGCGCAAACGCCTGTCACACCATCAAGCACAATCCACCCCGGCCAGCTTCTGATCATGCAGGTGAATTCCCCGCTTGCCAATATTGATCCGACAGGCATTGACCAGATTGATCTTGAAATCCGGTCTGACGCCGGAGATGTCGAGCAAATCCGCGCATTTGAGACGGCTGAAAATAGCGGCTCTTTTGTTGGCGCGATTGAAACCACTCTGGCCGGTCCCGGCATGGTGGAGAATAACTGCATTCTCAGCATTCGTGAGAATGATCATATCCGTATTGTGGCCGCAACCGGCAATCAGCAATCCTTGCTGACTGGCGAGGTGGATGCACGGGCTGATCCCTATGGTATTGTATTTGACAGCCGCGATGGTTCTGCCGTTAATGGTGCGCGCGTTACAATTATTGATAATGCGACCGGGCAGCCCGCGCGTGTTTTCGCTTTTGACGGGGTGACACCCTATCCCTCAACTGTCATTTCAGGCAGCAGCGCAAGCGATTCAGCGGGCAATGTATTCCCGGTAGGAGATGGTGAGTATCGTTTCCCGCTGATGGCTCTTGGTAGCTACCGGATCGTGGTTGAGCCGCCTGCGCCTTATGAAGCACCCTCTGATGCGACACCTGCTGCACTGGCCATGTTGACACATCCGGGTGGCGGGGCGTTCGAGATTACGGATGCTTCCTATGGCAGAGTCTTTGAGCTGGTCAGTCTTGATCCGCTGCGGATAGATATTCCCGTTGATGCACCAGGCGGCATGGTGTCGGTTGACAAGATGGCATCGCTGGAAACGGCAACGCCCGGTGAACCCGTGGTTTATACGGTGATTGTGCGTAACCGCGATGCCCATTTCCCGACTACGCCGATTACCGTTACAGATGCGGCTTCCAGCTGGCTTCGGCTGGAGCCGGATTCGGTGCGTGTCAATGGCGCGGAACCGGAAAACCCTGCTACTCCCAATCCGGGCGGGCATGGTTTTTCCCTGACTCTGGATTCACTTGCTCCCGGTGCGAGTTATAAAGTCACCTATGCCATGACGGTGCGTTCCGATGCGCCTCCGGGACAGGCGGAAAATCGTTTTACCGCAACCACGTTTGATGGTGCTCCGGTGCAGGATAATGCCGTGCTGCGTATCACGCGGGACCAGCTGACCGGCCGGATGACCATTATTGGGCGTATCGTTGCCGGTGGATGTACCAACCGTGCAGATGCGCCCGGCATTGCCGGGGTGCGTGTGATGATGGAAGATGGCAGCTTTGCCATTACCGACGAGAATGGGCGCTATCACTTTGATGGTGTCATCCCCGGCACACATGTTGTTCGCGCTATTGAAAGCACATTGCCCGAAGGCTCATCCCTGACGGATTGCGAACGATCGACACGCACTGGCGGCAGCGCCTCGTCACGCTTTGTCCGCGGCCAGGGTGGTAGCCTTGCCCGTGCTGATTTTACTGCAAACGTGCCTCAGCATGTCTATGCCGGGCTGCAGGAATTGCAGCTCGCTATTCGCAATAAGGAAGCGGCTCCCGCTACTGCAGACCAGCCTGTTGACCAGATGGAAGATGCAACTGGCATGTCAGGACCGGGAAGTGCCTCCGAGGTCGGGAAACCGGCACGGAGCGAAGCGGCAAGCAGCCAGGAAGCGGCCGGTGCCAATACTGACTGGCTGGCTTTGGGTGACGGACCAAACAGTTTCCTGTTCCCCGATCTTGGCCATAATCCGCGCTCCTCGCTTGTGCGTGTGGTTATTCGCCACCGCCCGGACCAGAGCGTTGTGCTGAAGGCCGACGGAAAAGATGTAAACCCTCTGGCCTTTGATGTGCGCAAGGTCAGCAAGGACAAAACCTATGCCGTGAGCATCTGGCGCGGCATCCCGCTGGGCGGCACCATTACGCGTCTTTCTGCCAGCATTCGCACGGCCGATGGACAGGAAGTGGAAACCCTGACCCGCGAAGTGCATAAATCCGGGTCTGCCATGTATGCACAGATCCTTCCTGCCCGCTCGAATCTGATCGCCGATGGTAGCAGCAACCCTGTTCTGGCGGTGCGTCTGACGGACCGCCACGGTGAACCAGTGCAATCCGGTATGTCGGGCCAGGTGCAACTTGACAGCCCTTATATTCTGGCCGCCGAAAATGCTGCGCGCCGTCGTCAGACCCTGTCGGGCACGGTTTCGGCAACATCGGGCTGGCAGGTGGATGGGGATGATGGCATCGCCTATATTCAGCTTGCGCCAACCATGGTCAGCGGTGCGTTGCACGGACGGTTTTCTTTCACTGATGGCGATACATCCCGCGAGCAGGACTTTGAAGCCTGGGTCAAGCCGGGTGATCTGCCATGGACGCTGATTGGCCTGGGTGAACTGAATGTCGGGGCCAATTCCATTGAGAAGGAAATGGATCGCAACGGTAATTTTGACAGCGATCTGGGTGATCATGGTCGGGTTGCAGTCTATGCCAAGGGTCAGGTGCTGGGCAGTGTCCTGCTGACCATGGCTTATGACAGTGCCAAGCAGAAAACTGACCAGCGACTGCTGGGAACGATTGATCCGGCTGCCTATTATACGGTTTATGGTGACGGGTCGGAGCGTCTCTATGATGCCGCCAGTCGTGAAAAGCTCTATCTGCGGGTTGAGACCAGCACATTTTATGCGCTCTATGGTGATTTTGAAACCGGCTTTGAACAGACGGATCTGGCACGTTATAACCGCACGGCTACCGGGGTTAAGTCCGAAGGCCAGTTTGGAAATGTCCGCACCAGTGCTTTCGTGGCAAAAGTTGGCACACGTCATCGGCGTGACGAAATCCAGGGTGAAGGTATTACCGGACCTTATCGCCTCTCGAACCGCAATATTGTGGCCAATAGCGAACATGTTGTGATTGAAGTGCGGGACCGTTTGCGTTCTGACATCATTCTGGAAACGCACGAGCTTACCCGTTTTGTGGATTATAATATTGATCTGCTATCCGGCACTATCACCTTTGTCCGTCCGTTGATGAGCCGTGATTCAGGGTTTAATCCGCAATTCGCCATTGTTGATTTCGAGGTGGATGAACTGGGCAAGGGCGAGTGGAATGCTGGCGCCCGCGCCACATGGACGGATAAAAGCGGAAATCTTCGCGTCGGAGCAACCGCCATCACAGATAAGGGCGATGGCCCGCGCACCAATCTGGGTGCGGTGGATATGCGCCTGCGTGTGGGCAATAATACTGAAATCCGGGCAGAAGCCGGGGCCAGCCGGAGCGACGGTGAAACAGCAAAGGCTGGCCAGGTCGAGGTTGAACATACCAGCGGATCGCTTGATGTTCTGGCCTATGCCCGTCAGACAGACAAGGATTATGGGGTCGGTCAGCAGAATATTGCCGATCGTGGCCTGCGCAAGATGGGTGTTGATACAAGGGTGCAGGTTTCGGAAGAAATCGTCCTGACCGGCAGTGCCTGGCGGGAAGAAAGCCTTGAAAACGAATCTCGCCGGACAGCCGGAGAGTTCCGTGCGACATGGCGCGGCAAGACAACCGATGCCTATATTGCCCTGGCGCATCTGGCAGATCACTTGGCAGATGGCCGCGACACGAAATCAACCATGCTTGAAGTTGGCGGAACCCAGCGTTTGCTGGATAACAAGCTGGAACTGACTGGCGGGATTAGTCTGCCACTGGGTCAGGATGAAGCGGTGGACCTGCCGGCACGTTATCAGGTGGGGGCACGCTATTCCTTAAGCACTGCGGTCCGGGTGTTTGGTAATTATGAAATCGCCAAGGGTGATCTGATCGACGCACGGACAATCAAGGTCGGGGCCGAGCTGGTGCCATGGCAGGGAAGCACGATTTCTACCTCACTGGGCAAACAGGCCCTGGGTGCTGATGCAAGCAGGACATTTGCCTCATGGGCGCTGGGTCAAACAGTCCAGATCACTGAAAAGCTGAGTGTGGATGCAAGCATTGATGGCAACCGCACGCTGGGCGGCGGTGTGAGTGTGGCCGATATATTCAATCCGGAATATCCGGTTTCAAGCGGCGGCCAGTTAGGAAATTCCGGCTCGCTGACAGAAGATTTCACCTCCTACTCCCTGGGTCTGAACTATGTTACCGGTCCGTGGAATGCACGGGTGCGGGCAGAATATCAGGATGGTGAGTTTGCCCGGCGCAAGGGGCTGAAGCTTGCTGCTATTCGCCAGCTTGGCGATGGCCGGGTTCTGGGTGGCGGCCTGACATGGACGCGGGCTGTAGCCGATAGCGGTCAGAAAAGTGAAATGTATGATGCGGCTCTGACCTTTGCCTGGCGTCCTGCTTCTGACGAACTGGCAGTGCTTGGCAAGCTGGAATATCGCGGCGATGCGGTGACAGGCGCTGTTGCAGGACTGGCCGGACCTGCAGGCCAGACATCTCTTCAGGTGGATGGTGATGCCCGTTTGCGCCGTTTGCTGGCCAGCACATCATGGAACTGGACGCCCCGTAATGATCGCGGATGGGGGCGCACCGAAGTGGCGCTGTTTACTGGCCTTCGTTATAATTTTGATCAGGTTGACGGCTATGATCTGAGCACGACCTCGCTGCTGGGCGGCGCTGATCTGCGCTTCGGAATAGGAGAGCTTTTCGAGGTTGGGGGGCGGATTACAACCCGCTATGGCATGTCCAATGGCACACTCAGCTACAGCTTCGGGCCGGAAATAGGCTATTCTCCGGTGGATAATCTGCTGCTCTCTATCGGTTATAACCTGACAGGGTTTCGTGATCCGGACTATTCTGCCGCGCGCCAGACAGACAAGGGCCTGTATGCGACCTTGCGGTTCAAATTTGATGAGGGAACGCTGGGGCTTCAGGAGAAGTAATTCCAGAGTCCGCTCCGGACTCTACAGCATCCATTCAATCGGCAGTTTTGACAGAACCGCAATATAGGTGCGCTGAAACGCATTCATATCAGGCTCCTTGGTATAAACGGTTTCCTTGCCATTATCATCGGCTGTCCATGTCAATTTGCCATCATCTGTGCGCTTGACCTGATAGGAATGTTCGGGAACCCGCTTGTCCAGTTCTTCATTAAAGGCGGTGGCCAGCCTGGGGGAATCGATCAGCAACCCCATTTCGCAATTGAGAAGCGCGCTACGCGGATCAAAATTGAACGAGCCAACGTAAAGAATCTTGTTGTCGATCGCAAATGTCTTGGCATGGACGCTTTCACCGCCGCCACTGAATTTGGTTTGCGCTACATTGTGAGCTTCTTCCTGCTCCTGTCCGGGCATGGGGCGCGCCTCAAACAGATTGACACCGGCAAGCAGCAGGGGAGGGCGGTAAGGGTAGTATCCTGCATGGACGACAGGAACATCGGTGACTGCAAAACTGTTGGTGATCACGCGGGTTTTTATGCCGTTTCCAGCAAGTCCGGCAATGAAACGTGTGCCATTATGGCCAGGAACAAAATAGCCGGAAACCAGATCAAACCGCTCTTTCGCTCCTTCAATGACCGGAGCAATCTTGACTGCCAGCAGGTCAGAGCGTTTTTCCTTGCTGAATGCCTTGTCAGGATTGTCGCTGACAAGTCTGGTATCTGCCCATTCAACATCATCGCCATCCTTTACGGAGGCCAGCGTGTTGATCGCATCCTGTGCCGCGCTGCGGTAATTGCGGGCCAGAACTGCATCTTCGTATTCGGGATCTTTCAGCTTTTCGAGGTCTCCGCCCTCCGGGTCATGGAGGATTGATTCTGCAGGATAGGCGGCCTCGCTGGACCAGTAACGCTCAAAATCAGCCTGCTCGTCCGGCACTGCAGCGCCAATCGCCAGAGTGTCGAGGTCAATAAACAAACCTTCGGAGCGGGCGCCGAAATATTCATCGCCAACATTGCGGCCACCGATAACAGTAGCCACTCCATCGACCGTGAATGATTTGTTATGCATACGGCGGTTCAGCCGCGGAAAATCGAACAGATAATTGGCCGGACGAAAGGCCCGTATCGTCAGGGGGTTGAAGATACGCACCGTGATATTGGGGTGGGAGTTGGCCGCAGCCCACATATCATCCAGCCCGGCAGTGGGGTTATCATCAATCAACAGACGGACACGCGCGCCCCTGTCGGCTGCTGCAATCACGGCAGAGAGCAGCATTTTTCCTGAAAGATCGCCTTCCCATATGTAGTAGCGGGCATCAATTGTCTGTTGGGCACTATCTGCAAGCGCCAGACGCATGGCAAAAGCATCAATCCCTGTGGGTAGAAGATACAGGCCCGTCTTGCCCGGATGCGTGCTGGCAAGTTCCGTTGTTCTGGTGGCAATCGGGCTTTCGATAGCCGGAACTGGCTGGTCAGGCGGGATATTATCTCGCGAAGGGAGTGGAAAGAGGATTTTCAGCACAACACCCAGCAGCAGAAGGGCTAACAGGATTTCTGCGATGATTATGAACATACGCTTCAGCGGTCCTCTGGGCTTGCGAGTTTGCATGAACTGGTTTCTCCACCCTGACCTGAAAACACTACATGATTAAAGCATTTTCAGAAAAAGTTGATAGACTTTTTCGGTCTGGAAAATGCGTAAAAAACAACAAACTACAGCATTGCATATGATTCAACATTTAAAGCTATTCATGAAAAAGTGGATGCCGCTTTTTCACCAAAGCAGCGCACCGGCAATATTTTATGGGTCGGGGCGCGTTTCATCTTCTGCTTCCGATACATATCGCGCTTTGGGCAGGCAAGCGCGGCGCCTGAACATTTCAGACTGCTGATGCGTGAGAATCGCGGCAGTTTGGTATTATCGTCATTACTTCAGATCAGATTTATTTTTCTTGCAGATGCAAAATGCGTTTGGCGCTTACTTCTTTCCGCGATAAATGTCACTCTTTCCGTTACAGTATAGCTACCACAGTAGGGAATCGTGCGATGGTTGAGAAGAAATCACCAGGTCCGTTAATTTTTGCCCTGCTGGCAACACTGTGCCTCGCCATCATACTCGCCCCGATGAGCTCGGTGTTGCTCTGGTCCATCATTCTGTCGGTATTATTCGGCAATCTGAATGAGAAATGGGCCAAAAATATGGGAGGGCGGAACAAGGCCGCCTTTGCCACGGTTGGCGTCATCATGCTGGTGGCGATAGTCCCGTTACTGATCCTCGTGCTGCTGGTCTCTGGCCAGCTGGTTGAACTCATCAGCAATTGGGACAGTATTGTTGCCCAGATAACCCTGTTTATCAGTAATACATCCTCCCATCTTCCTCGCAGCCTTCAAAATGATGTCCAGCACACGGTTAATTCTGTTGATTTCAGTAGTGAACAGATAATGGGAATACTGAAACCGGCGCTTTCGGCATCTTTCTCTATGGGAACGAATATCGCGATATTTTTCGGTATCCTGTTCTCCACCCTTTATGTGACGTTTTTCTTTCTTCGGGACTGGAGAGGAATCCTGGGGTTTCTTTCTTCCGGTATTCCGCTGAGTCCGGAACAAAAAGCGGTTTTGTCCAAACGCCTGTCTGACACAATGATGGCGACGGTGCGCGGTGTGATTCTGGTGGCTGCAGCACAATCGCTTGTTGCCGGTGTCATCTATGCTTTGCTGGGTATTCCATTTTATGCCCTGCTGGCGGTGCTGACATTTGTAGCCTGTCTCATTCCGGCGATCGGCTCTGCCCTTGTCTGGGGGCCAGTAGCCATCTTTTTCCTGATAACCGGCCAATATACCGAGGCCTTGATCATGGTCGGGAGCGGGCTGTTCATTATCAGTATGGTGGACAACATCCTGCGGCCACGGCTGATTGCGGAAAAAGCGGCCATGCCCGATTTTCTTATTTTCCTGTCCTCCTTCGGGGGTATGGCGGTTGCAGGCTTTGATGGTCTGTTTCTGGGGCCGATTGTTGCGTCATTCTTTATTGAGGCATGGCGGATCTATCTTGGCCTTTCTGGCACCAAACCGATTGAAGGGCTGACACCGGGGACTGAAGGTGCCCCTGCCGGATCCGAGAATGCCGGATCCGAGAATGCCGGATCCGAGAATGATACGGCGTCCGGTGAGGCCTGATAATCCAGGTCTGATCCAAATATCAGTCTCGCCAGATTGCGTTGAGTGCGGGCAGGACATGGGCACGGTGTTCAGCCGGAATTCTGGCGAGCAAATCGCTTTCAAATGAATCTACGATTTTGAGCACTTCACCCAGAATTTCGCGCCCTTTGTGAGTAAGCTCAAGGGCCTGGGATTTTCCGTCAATCGGTGTTCTGGAAACCAGCCCCGATTCCTCAAGCTGTTTGAGTAGCGGGACCATATTGGCGCGCTGAATATCCAGTGCCCGGCCCAGTGCGCTGGCAGTGACGCAAGGGTTGGCATCCAGCAGTAGCAGGATCGTCGCACTGGCCTGTTTCAGTCCGAGCGGGGCAAGCCTGCTTGTCAGTTCTGCCCCTGCGGCACTGGCTGCCCGGCGCAGCGCATAACCGGGCAGGCTAAGTAATTGTTGGTCCATGGATGTGCGGTAGCGACAAAGATTGCGGCTTGCAATCCATATTGTTATAGATCATAACTATATTCGCGAATCACCAAGAGAGGAAATGTCGATGTCTATGCCGTCCAAGCCCGATCCCCGTCCGGAGGAAGAAACCGTCAAATATTCGATCGAGGACGGTGTTGCGTGGGTTTATTTCAATCGCCCGGACAAGCGGAATTGCATGAGTCCCAAGCTTAACCGCCAGATGCTTCGTGTGCTGGAAGGGCTGGAGTTCCGCGATGATGTTCAGGTCGTCGTGCTTACCGGCGAAGGGGCGGCATGGTCTGCCGGTATGGACCTGCTCGAATATTTCCGCATGAGCGAACAGGAAGGGCTGAATGCAACCCGCCGCTCGCAGCGTGAGGCTTATGGCTGGTGGGAGCGGCTGCGCTGGTATGAAAAACCCACTATCGCGATGATCAATGGCTGGTGCTTTGGCGGTGCCTATGGTCCGCTCTTTGCCTGCGATCTGGCATTCTGCTCGGATGATGCCCAGTTCGGACTTTCGGAAATCAACTGGGCGATCCTTCCCGGTGGCGGGGCATCCAAGGTTGCGGCAGAGCTGCTCAACTTCCGTGATGCCATGTATCATGCGATGATGGGCGAAAACATGACCGGACCGGAAGCTGCTGCCAAAGGTATGGTCAATGAATCCCTGTCAGCAGATAAACTGAAAGCCCGCGTCTCTGAAGTTGCTGATGTCCTCAAGAAGAAGGATGGCCACGCCTTGCGGGCAACCAAATGGGCCGTACGGCGGGTGCGTGAAATGACCTATGATAATGCCGAGGATTATCTGATCCGCGCGCAGGAAGCACTGAATGATTTTGGCGGATGGGAAACCCGCAAGGAAGCGACCAAGCAATTCCTTGATGAAAAAACCTTCAAGCCCGGCCTTGGCGCTTTTGACAAGAGCAGGCTGTAATCCGGCCAGCAGGGCGTAATTATAGAGGTGAGCGCGCATATTATGCGCTCACCTCACTCTCATGACACAAATTATCAGGGGATTACAGGATGACCTCCAGGCTGAGCGCACAGCAGATTGATCGGCTTGTCCGGCCAAAATCCGTGGCTGTTATTGGAGCTTCGGACAAGCCGGGGGCATTGGGGGCAACCTTGCTCTCCAATCTTCAGGGCAATGGCTTTGCCGGAGATATCTATCCCGTAAACCCGAAGCGCGATGAGATCGCCGGGTTGAAATGCTACCACAGCCCGAATGAACTGCCCGACGGTGTGGATTGTGCAGTGTTGGCTATTCCCAAGCCGTTTGTGCTTGATACTGTCCGCCAGCTTGCCGCGCGCAAGGTCGGGGCAGTGGTGATCTATTCCGCCGGATTTGCAGAAGGCGGCGAGGAAGGCCTTGCCGAACAGCGCGAAATTGCGCGGATTGCCGATGAAAACGGCATGGTGATTGAAGGGCCGAACTGTCTTGGCTGTGTGAACTATGTTGATCGCATCCCGCTCACTTTTGTCGAGACTGTGTGCCGTCCGCCAGAAGGCCGGGCCATTGGCGTGATTTCGCAATCCGGTGCCATGGCGGCAGTGCTGGCCACAACCCTGTTATCGCGCAATCTGGGTGTGTCCTATACAATCTCGACCGGCAATGAAGCAGCAAGCGGGGTTGAAGATTATGTGTCCTGGCTGGTGGGTGATCCGCATACCAATGTCGTGGCGATGATTGTTGAACAGTTCCGCAATCCGCAGGAATTTCTGAAAGCAGCACGGGCGTTGAATGATGCTGGCAAGCTTGTGGTCTTGCTTCACCCCGGAAAATCAAGTGCGGCACGTGAAAGTGCAGCAACCCATACAGGGGCCATGGCGGGTGACTACAAACTGATGCGCGCCAAGGTGGAACGGTCAGGAGTGATCTTTGCCGAAACACTGGAGGAATTGGGTGATATTGCCGAAATCGCCCTGCGCACACCAGCTCTGCCTCAGACGGGGCTGACTGTGCTGGGCGAATCCGGTGCGTTCAAGGCTCTGACTCTGGATCTGGCCGAAGAACTTGATCTGCCTCTTGCCGAATTGGGGGATGCAGATAGCCCCGCCTTGCGCAAGGCTCTGCCGGAATTTGTGCCGGTATCTAACCCGCTCGACATTACGGCTCAGGGGCTTTCACAGCCAGAAATATACACTCATACCATCAACGCGCTTCTGGAAGATGACAGGGTAGGGGCTGTGGTGGCAGGTATTATCCAGTCTGATCCGGTGACTTGTGACATCAAGTTCCCCGCGATTATGGCTGCGATAGAAGGCAAGGCTATTACCAAACCGCTGGTTTTTGCAGGACTGGATGAAGGCGCTGATGTTCCGAATGAGCGGATTGAGGGCCTGCGTCAGGTGGGTATTCCGTGGTTCCCCAGCACAGAACGCGCGTTTCGTGCCCTGACACGCCTCACCGTGCGTTCACAGCGTGACCTTTCCGACCGGGCCGGCGCGCCGGTTGTCCTGCCCGGCATTGATAGTGAAACTGGCGTAGTGCCAGAATATCGTGCCAAGCAATTGCTGGCCCCTGCCGGGATACCTCTTCCACGGGGTCAGTTTGCGGCCAGTGCAGATGAAGCGGTTCAGGCAGCAGAAGTGCTGGGCTACCCTGTTGCCATGAAGGCGCAGGCGGCTGCTCTGGGGCATAAAAGCGATGCGGGCGGGGTAAAGCTTAACCTTGCCAGTGCCGATGAAGTGCGCGCAGCATGGACAGCCATGTTTGACAGTGTTGCACGCTATGATTCATCCATTATTCTGGATGGTGTGCTGATTGAAGAAATGGGCACAATGGGCACCGAGATGATTGTTGGTGCAAAGTCTGACCCTGACTGGGGGCCGGTGGTGCTGGCCGGTTTTGGCGGTGTAACTGCGGAAATATTGCAGGATGTGCGGCTGATTACGCCCGACCTGGATACAGTAGCGGTAATTGCAGAGCTAATGAAGCTCAAACAGGCAGCCATTCTCAAGGGTTATCGAGGGGCGCCCGCACTGGATGTTCCTGCTCTGGCCAGTCTGATTGTTCAGGTCGGGCAGATCATGACGGGCAACCCCTCGATTAGAGAAATTGATCTCAATCCTGTTATTCTGCACCCTGCGGGGCAAGGCGCGGTAGCGCTGGATGCACTGATGCTGGTGGGCTGACAGGAAAACGGGCCTATTGCTTGCCAAACCGCGATTCATAGGCTGCCAGATCACCCTGCGCGAGCAATTGGGCCTGCTCGACCCAACTGTCTCGTTGGATGCGGCCCTGAAACCGTCCAAGCTGTGCGTCAATCCGGTCTATATCGGCGTCACTCCAACCGGCGATTTCTCTGAATGTGTGAATGCCTAGCTGATTGAGCATTTCGGCCAGTTTAGGGCCAACACCCTTGATCCGGGTCAGGTCATCCTTGCCCTTATCCTGGCTGTTGGAAGAGGTGCCAGATGATGCACCAGATGATGTACGGGCCGGTTGTTCTGACGGTGATGCTTTAGCTGATAAATCCGGTGATGCTGCGGGTTCAGGTTCAGGCGAAGGGGAATTTGCAGGTGCGGACGTGACGAGGGATGCTGCTGGCGGTGCATCAATCAGGGCCTGATTGCGTTTTGCCGGTCCGCTATCCTTGTCCAGTGTATCCGTGCTGGTTGTTTTGACCCGCGTGCGCCTGCTGGCAACGAAAATATACCATGCAACCCCGATACCAATCAGCAAGGCGACAAGCAGGAATGGCCAGTTGGCCTGTATGAGATCGGTCAATGTCTGGTTCCTTTTCCGGATTTTCCTGCATCGGCATTGGCATGGGTTTTAGCCGGATCGCTGCCCGAATTTCCCCACACCAGCCATCCAAGGCCGATACCAATGCCGTAGGTAATGACCATCAATACTATCAGTTCAGACCATAGGGGCACAAGCCAATCTCCTGTTTCGCGCCATTTGCCTTGCTGTTCTATCGCGGCGCCGGAGTGTCAACCGGAGTGGGTATGAGCGGAACAGTCGCCACCACAGAAAATTCAATCCTCCGGTTAGCCGGATCACCGGGGGCCAGTCCCTCGACTGGCTGGCTGGAGCCCAGCCCGCCCACGCGCAGTCCGTCACTGGGGATACCGCGATCGATCAGGGCTATCCGCACCGATTCTGCACGTTGCTGGGATAAGGCGATATTACCCGGTTCAGGGCCGGAATTGTCAGTATGACCAGTAATAGCGATGATACTGCCCAGACACGGGCGCAAGGCTTTGGCGACTTCATCCACCAGATCATAGCTGGCGCGGTCAATATCTGCGCTTGATTCCTCGAAGCGGATTGTGCGTGCACGCAGCAGCGCATCGACATCTTTTTCACAATTTGCCGGAGTGCCTCCCGCCTGGGCACTTTGTGCCCGCATGGTCCCGTCTTCCCATTGAACGGACCCGACGCCGGGGATAGCGCCGATAGCCTTGGCAACCCGGTCCCGCGTGCTTTCGTCCAGATTCTCGCCGCCAGAAAGCAGCGGATGGCGTGTGGGTGAACCGGCAACAGTATAAAAACGGGCGGAAACGTGGTTATCACCCACGCCGGCGATAGCTTCAGTGGCCTGCTCGGTCAGTGATTGTGCAATGACGGCATCGCTTTGCCTTGCAGCAAACAATGCAACGGCAATGGTAAGCAGCAGGCCGAACAGAACAGGCAGGATAGAGCGCAAGGACATGGCTTACGCCCTTACATATCTGTTTGCGCCTGCGAAAGAGGAAATCAGCTACCTGCCATGGCAGCGGCGAGATCATTCAGGCGCAAAAATTCCTGTCGCCAGAAATCCGTCTGGGAGCCTGCCAGTTTTTCAATGTCGCGATAGCTGAATTGTTGCAGCATCGGGTCCGCGCGCAGCTTCTGCCCAAAAGCGGCTACGGAAGTGGCAAAGGCAAAGTCCGGCCTCATCGGTGGGGGGCTTTGCAGATCTGCGGAGCGGACCACAAGATCTGTGAGGCGGGATGTTTTTCCGTCAGGCAATTTGTAGCGAAGTTTGATATGTGCTGCCTCGGCGGACCGGGTGCGGACGGTATCGGGGAGCGGGTCGTCATAGCGGCGATCTGGTAGCCAGCCCTTGCTGCCGGCAGGCACGATTTCATAAATCGCCGTCACCTGATGCCCTGCACCAATATCGCCCGCATCCACAGCGTCATTATTGAAGTCCTCTTCACGCAATGCCCTGTTTTCATATCCGATCAGCCGGTATTCACTAACCACGGCCGGATTGAACTCGACCTGTATTTTTACATCTTTTGCGATGGTAAACAGGGTGGATTGCATTTCATCTGACAGTACTTTGCGCGCTTCCAGTGCGTTATCAATATAGGCGTAATTGCCGTTTCCATGATCGGCGACCTGCTCCATCATGGCTTCATTGAAATTGCCTGTGCCAAAGCCCAGCGCTGTCAGGGTAATGCCGGTATCACGCTTGTTTTCAATCAGCTCGATCAGGGATTTCGTATCTGACACACCTACGTTGAAGTCACCATCGGTTGCCAGAATGACACGGTTTACGCCATTTTTGATGAAATTATCCTCAGCGACCTGATAGGCAAGTTTCAGGCCTGCTCCTCCGGCGGTAGACCCGCCAGCACTCAGACTTTCCAGTGCATTACGAATTTTTCTGGTATCGCTGGTCGGCTCCAGCACCAGCCCTGCTGCACCGGCATAAACCACGATGGAAACCGTGTCTCCTGATGAGAGTTCACCGGCAAACTGTGACAGGGCCGTCTTGACGAGAGGAAGCTTGTCGGCACTGTTCATGGAGCCGGATACATCGAGCAGGAAAACAAGATTGGCTGGCGGCCGGGAATTGCGAGGGAGGTCATATCCGCGCAGGCCAATGCGCATCAGGCGGGTGTTTTCGTTCCATGGGGTTTGCGCGATATCCGCTGCAACGGTGAAGGGCATGTCCTGTCCGTCCGGCCTTGCATAATCATAGCGGAAATAATTGATCATTTCCTCGGTGCGCACCCCGTCGCGCGGGGGCATTCTTCCTGCACTCAGAAACCGGCGCGTATTGGCATAGGCGCCTGTATCAACATCGACCGAGAAAGTTGAAACAGGTTCATCCGAAGCGCGTTTGACAGGGGAAACCTCTTTCCCGTCATATTGTTCACGCCCCTGTGGCCGGGCAATAATGACCGGAGGCACATAGCCGAGTCTGGGACGTGCTATCCTGCTTTCCTGCTTTCCGGAGGCATAGCCCGCATTTCCTGATTGCCCGGCATCCAAAGCGGGCTGGGGAGAGAGAACAGGAGGTCTTGGTGGAAGAGGTGGAGGAAGGGCGCTGATATCGCGTGCATCCGCAACAGTTCCACTGTCGCCTTTTGTGCTGGCACATCCTGCCAGAGCAACACCGGCACAAAACATAGCTGCCAATCCGAATTTTCTCACGCCACACCCCTTGATTACTCAGATATGTGCATGAGCATTGAAAATTCGATTGAATAGATGCTGAACGCTTCTTGGCGTTTGCTGTCAGCTTCGGTTTATCGGGCTTCCGCAGGAGGTTGTCCCTTGCTTTCTGCGGAAATATTCTTGCGGAACAGAACCCGGTCTTCAGGACCAAAGCCGCGATGCCAGATAAGCCAGCCATAGGTGAGCAGAATGGCCGGAATACCGACAATCAGCTCTATCCATTCGGGCAGTAATGTCATGACATAGCCAACAAGAATGGCGGGAAGTGCAGCCCAGACCAGCGCCCAGCGCCAGACATTGATCGGGTAACCGAGCAGTTTTGAGAGCAGCCTTGCCTTGATAAAAGAAGCAACGCCCAGTGCAACCATGAGCGAAAATGCCGCTCCGGCTGCCTTGAACAGATCGCTATAGCCATAGTGATTCAGTAACTGGATCACGGCTATGGTCAGCACACCCTGAAAGAGTATCGTGCCGAGCGAGATCCATAAATTGCGGATACGTGCCATATAGATCAGCGCGGCCTCGGAGACGACCGCCGTGGCGGCGACGACTTCAGCCGCCAGCAAAAATCCAAGAGCGCCGGTGCCGCCGACAAAATTCGGTCCGACCAGCCCCATAACAGCTTCACCGGGAATACCGAGCGCCAGTGCAATACCTGCCTGTGCGGCAATGATCCAGAAGCCGACCTGCCCGACCTGCCGGGCGATGGCTGTGTAATTTTTTTCCTTGAGGTTGCGCGTAATCACCGGCCCAAGGATTGGCTCAAAACTGGTCTTGAGCTTTTGCGGCAGGCTGGCGACCTGCTGCGCAACATAATAGACCCCGACCGCTGCCGGAGAAGCAAACAGGCCCAGAATGAAAATATCCAGACGCCTTGTGCCCCATTCAATCGCATCAGCAACCGCCAGGGGAAGGCCGGTGTAAGTGAAGCGGATCATTCGCCGTATATCGGGTGTCCAGCCTCTGGGCAG
>JBKEEC010000229.1:0-3981 GCA_047975785.1 Sphingomonadaceae bacterium
GAGCCAGCACCAGCAGAATGGTGCCTTCCGTACCGCCACCAATGCTGGAAGATTCAGATGTAGCTGCGGAAGAACGGGTCATGTCCGCTGCAGCAGGAGCAGCGACAGCAGCAGTCGAACCCAGCACCATCATGGCACCGGCTGCGGCAGCAGCAAGTGATTTAAAACGCATAGATAACTCTCCGTACATTAAGGCGTTCGATAGTTGCCCTAACAACAGGGTACTTGCTTGTAAAGTGATTCTGCAAGCGCGAACAAATATTTCATCACGGTTATGACACATGGAACACCTGGCTCAGGTCACAACCCATGTGATTTATCGGTCCTGACGCTAACCAGGGGGCCGCTGCGAATTATGCTGGGGCCTCGCACCGGATGAAGGCTGGGCAGAAGGCGATGCGGGTGAAGGAGGCTGCTGGGCAGGGCGCGCTGGCTGGCCCCGCTGACCGATAGCCCGTTCAAGGAAATCATCGCTGGCAGCGGGCGGCGCATCACCGCGACCAGCCGGACGAGCATTCCCCTGCCCGGCTCCCTGACCTGTCTCCTGATCGGCGGGGCGGTCATCTCCCTCCATCGGGAAGGGGTATTCACCGGGGCGCTCCCGCCCGCCCGGCTCAATCAGATTGCCCTGTTCATCAATGTAATAATAATCATCCGGATCGCCAAAATAGAACTCGTCATCCGGCTCCAGCTGCCATGCGGGAAGCTGCAATTCCGTATTGAACTTCTCTATGGGCCGATCCTTGACGGCATAGCGCATAAAAGTGGAAAATGCCCTGGCCGGTGCCTGGCCACCCTGCAGCCCGGACACAGGCTTTGCATCGTCGCGGCCCATCCATACCGCCGTTGTGATTCCGCTTGAAAAACCGACAAACCAGCCATCCTTGTTGGAACTGGTCGTGCCCGTCTTGCCCGCAGCCGGGCGGCCAATCGCGGCGGCTTTTCCGGTTCCGGTGTTCACTGCTGTCTGCAACAGGTCCGTCATCCCGGCGGCGACATAATCCGGCACCAGCTTGGAGGAACGGGCCTCGCTATGCTGATACAGCACATCCCCGTCCGAAGTTGTGACCTTTGTGATCCCGTATGGCTCTACCGAATACCCTTCTGCCGAAACAGCGGCAAAGGCCCGCGCCATATCAATGACCCGCACTTCCGAGCTGCCCAGCACCATGGATGGCATGGTATTGATCGGCGTGGTAATCCCGAACCGGCGCGCCATGGAAGCTACCGAACTGAACCCGACCTCATTACCCAATTGTGCGGCCACTGTATTTTTGGAATAGGCAAAAGCGGTGCGAACGTCGATTTCTCCGGCATAGCGGCCACCAGAGTTGCGCGGGCTCCAGCCATCAATCGTTACGGGTGAATCCACCACCCTGTCATCGGGTGTATATCCCGCTTCCAGAGCAGCCAGATAGACAAACAGCTTCCATGCCGAGCCGGGCTGGCGAACAGCCTCGGTCGCGCGGTTGTAATTGCTGGTCACATAATCGCGCCCGCCTACCATGGCGAGCACCGCGCCATCGCGATCAAGGCTGACAAGCGCGCCCTGCGCCCCGCCTGGTGCGTTGGAATTGATGGCATCGGTTGCCGCGCGCTGCATCCCGATATCAATCGTCGTCCAGACCTCGATCGGTTCAAATGTCGGCTCGGACAGAAGAATATCGAGCTGCGGCAATGCCCAGTCGGTGAAATAGCGCACCGAGTTCTGCCCCGTTTCCGCCTTTAGCCTGACCACCGAAACATCGACAGTGGCGTCAGCGTGTGAAATCCTGCCCTGCTCTTCCATCAGGCGCAGAACAACATTCGCCCGGTTTACGGCACGATCCACATCGGCTGTAGGAGAATATCGGCTCGGTGCCTTGACCAGACCGGCAATAATGGCTGCCTCACCCGTGGTCAGGTCAGTGGCCGGATGGCTGAAAAACTTGCGACTGGCAGAATCAATGCCATAGGCTCCGCCGCCAAAATAGACCTTGTTCAGATAGAGTTCGAGTATCTGCTCCTTGGAGAATTTCCATTCCAGTGCCATGGCCAGAACGGCCTCGCGCATTTTCCGGTCAAACGAGCGATTGGAATTGAGAAACAGGTTCCGCGCAAGCTGCTGGGTGATGGTCGAGGTGGCAGAAAGCCGTTTGTCTCCTGTCGCCGATACATAAACTGCACGGCTCAGGCCCACAGGATCAACACCAAAATGCGAATAAGACCGGCGATCCTCAACCGAGATCATCGCATCTTTCATCACTTGCGGAATTTCGTCACCGGGAATCCATTTGCCATAGCTGGGGCCAAGTGCAACGATTTCCGATCCGTCACGCGCACGCACAATAATGGTATTGGCGTGCTGGGTTTCCTTGAGCTGGTGATAGGATGGCAACGAACGGGCAGCAAAGGCCACTGCCACACCGACAAACAGCGCACCGATCAGGCCCAGGGCAAGACCCCAGACAAATAAACGCCGGAACCAGCGGCTGAAAAACCCGCGAGGGGGTGTTTCCGGCTGCTGCCCACTGTTTCTTCGGGCGGCTTCACGCCTGCTGCCCCGTTTCGCCATTGTGTTCAAACCATTTTCAATACAGGCATTTTTTGATCCCACCGATCCGGCGTGCCGGTATCCATGTATAGTCTATACATAACCTCTGGTGAACAGTGTCCGGTTAATTTGCCCGGATTATTTCCCTGACTCACCGGCAGGTGTGAATTCCAGTGAAGCACTGTTGATACAATAGCGCAGGCCTTCCGGACCGGGGCCATCGGGAAAGACATGGCCCAGATGACTGTTACACCGGGCGCAGGTAACTTCGGTGCGCACCATGCCATGTGTTTCATCCCGATGTTCGGCAACAGCGGATTGTGCGCTTGGCGAAGTGAAACTCGGCCAGCCGGAGCCGCTGTCATATTTGGTATCACTGCTGAACAGCGCCTGTCCGCAAGCGGCGCAGTGATAGGCCCCGCTTGCCTTGTTTTTCTCATATTTGCCGGTGAAGGCCCGCTCTGTGCCGGCTTCGCGCAAGATGCGATATTGCTCAGGGCTGAGTCGCTCGCGCCACTCCGCCTCTGTCATCTGCACTTTTTCCTGATCCGGGTTTGTCGTCATCTCGTATTCCTCCAGCACTCAAGATGGGATCTGGTCAGGCCGCTGGCAAGGCCAGGGATTTTATCGGTAAGGATGCAGCCATCAGGTTTCAGTCATCTATCAGGGCATAATGGGCCGGCGGCTGGATGACTTCCATCCGCTCCGCCAGCAAGGGACGGAAACTGGGGCGGCTTTTGATGACCGCATACCAGCTACGGGACTGGTCATGGCCTGACCAGTCTATCCCGCCCAGATAGTCCGCCACCGAAATCTGCGCCGCCGCACCAAGATCTGCCAGGCTGAGCGTTGCCCCGCCCAGCCAGCGCCGGTTATCAACCAGCCAGTCAATATAATCGAGATGTGCATGGGCCAGCTTCATCGCTTCGCGCAGCACCTTGCTGTCAGGTGGCTGACGCAGGACGAGGCGTTTCTTCATCCGCTCATACAAGAGCGGCAGGGTAACATCTTCATAGAAGTTTTCGTCAAACAGGGCCACCAGCCGCCGGATTTCGGCGCGCTGCACCGCAGTGCCATTGATCATCGGCGAATTGGCGGTTGTTTCTTCAAAATACTCGCATATCGCCCGGCTGTCTGACAACGCAATCTTACGCTCTTCATCATACAGAACCGGAGTACGTCCGGCCGGGTTCAGCGAGAACAGCTCATCGCCTGCCTCCCACGGATTCTCCCGCCATAATTCATAGCCAATCCCTTTTTCACTGAGCATGAGCCGCACCTTGCGGCTGAAGGGACACAGGGGAAATTGATATAGACGCCACATGATCCGGTTCATGCAGCAGTGCGGGCAGCGCGTCTACAGGCAAGTTGTGTTGTGGTTACAGGCCAGATGCGTCGAGCATCAACAGGCAGGCTGGCATAATGGCGTCAAGATTCTCCGGGCCACC
>JBKEEC010000230.1:0-2495 GCA_047975785.1 Sphingomonadaceae bacterium
AATCCCGGCGAGGTGTTCGCCGACAGCGCCTATCGCGGCAATCACTTTCGCGATGCCGTGCGGGCCAAGGGTGGCATTCCCCGGATCGTCGCCACCGGCATGTGGGGTCGCGACGAAGCTGAAACGCTGCGCAAGCTCCATGAATGTAACCAACCAATTCATCGCGTGAGGGGCCGGATCGAAAAAATCTTCGGGACATGGAAACGATGCTACGGCCTCAGGCGAATGCGATGGCGAGGTCTCGCCAAAGCCACCGCCCAGGTCCACCTCACCGCTATCGCCTGCAACCTCAAACGCACCATGAATATTCTCGCTGCAGCAACATGAAAATTGCTGCTGCTATGCCAAGCGCCATGCTCAGCGACCCAGCGGGCCGGGATCAATCACAGAAAAGGCAAAAACACACCCCCTTTCAACACCCTAATCCAACCCGCAAACAGGTCTCCCATAGAGCGGGATGACATATGATTGATCACACCCCGCTCTTTATACTCTTGTTGTCGTGTGATTTTTTGACAAAAACCGTTGCCCACTTTTTGTCATCACACTCCTGGGTCAGCCTGCTTTCACATCTTCCATCGAAGCACCAAAATTGATGTGGTAGGGCTGGCCGCCAATTACCAGCGCCGGAACGGACTGGACACCGGCTGCTTCCGCCTCTGCAATCCGGCCAGCATCCTCTGCGAAATTGACAATTTCTACATTAAAGCGGTCCGGGTCCAGCGAATGGGCCAGCATTTGCTCGGCATCGACGCAGACCGGGCAACCAGCATGATAAAAGATAGCGTGTTCCGCCATGACTATTCTCCTCAGGACAAGATCGAATCGAGTATCGAGTCGATACCATATCATGCCACGGCAGTTCCGCCTTGCCAATATGGTATTTAGTCGATACTTAAATGCCGTGAGCGACCAGATCGACCCTGCCCTGCTGATACGTTTTTCCCGGCTGATTGCAGCCGATGGATATGACCGGGGGCTACAACCGGTCCAGTGGCAGGCATTGTCATTCCTGCACATCGCCAATCGCTTTTCACGGACGCCCAAGGCGCTGACTGCGTGGCTGGGGCAAACCAAGGGCAGTGTGTCCCAGACAATTGCAGCACTGGAAAAGAAGGGGCTGCTGCGCAAAAATGCAGACAAGGCTGACCTGCGGGTAACACGGCTTGAATTGACGGCGAAGGGCCGGAGCCTTCTGCAGGAACCGCCGCCTGATTTGGCCGAACAGATGCTGGCCCATCTGGCAGCCCCTCAGCGCGAACAGCTTTACAGGCTGATCAGAACCATGCTGACTGCGCAACTGGCTGTAAATGGCGGTCGTCCGTTCGGATTGTGCCGCGATTGTCGTCATTTTCGTAAAAGTCAATCTGCCGGAATGCAGTGCGGATTACTCAATGTTGCTCTAAGCAAAGCAGAAAGCGAGAAGATTTGCATTGAACAGGAGGCAGCATGAAAACACGGGTTGATACCGTGCTGACCGGCCAGACACGCCCTTTCCGTGGAAGCGAAACAAGCGCGATTGGCAAGCTGCCCAGGGAAGGTTCCCTCAGGATCGGCCTGTTGGGGCTCGACGGTGACGAACAGGCAGATCAAATCCATCATGGCGGACCGGACAAGGCGATCCATCACTATCCGGTGGATCATTACCCTTTCTGGCAAGAAGCACTTGGCTCGCAAGACTTGCTAGACCAGCCGGGCGGATTCGGAGAAAATATTTCAACTTCAGGCATTACAGAAAAAGACATTTGCCTGGGAGACAGATTGCGCCTCGGAACTGCGCTGGTTGAGGTCAGTCAGGCGCGTCAGCCCTGCTGGAAACTCAATCATCGTTTTGCGAATAAAAACGTCATGTCGCGTGTGGTTACGAGCGGATTTTCCGGCTGGTATTACCGTGTTCTGGAAACGGGAGAGGTTGAGGCAGGTGATGAGCTGGCTCTGACAGAGAGACCCTATCCCGAATGGAACGTCGCCCGCCTTTTTGCGCTGATTATTGGTGGCAAAGCCAGAACATGCCCCGAAGACCTGCGCTTGCTGGAAAACATGCCTGTTCTTTCAGAAAGCTGGCAGCAGCGTGTTGCCAATCTGATGAGGAACAATTGATGCCGACATGCAGCCGGGTATTATACCAATGTGCGATGAGCATGACTCATCACGCATTGGTCAAGCCCGCGCGGCGCCTGAGCGTTTCAAACTGCTGATGCGTCAGCATCATGGCAGTTTGGTATTATTCATTGCGCGTGGCAATCCAGCTTCCTGCCAGAACAAGAATGGCAAGCGAGAGATAGACCCAGGGCGGTCCGAGTGTGAACCAGGTGAAACCCACGCCGACAGACATGGCGAAAATGGCCGCGATCTTGGCTTTGCGGCTGATGGCGCGTCGCTCATGCCAGTCCCTGAGCGATGGTCCGTAGCGCGGATGGTTGAGCAGACGTTGCTCCCACTCCGGGTTGCTGCGGGCAAAGAAAAATACCGCCAGCAGCAAAAAAGGCACGGTA
>JBKEEC010000231.1:0-20412 GCA_047975785.1 Sphingomonadaceae bacterium
ACCATGTCCGCCTGACGGAACAATTTTCAGCATTTTGCAGGCAGTGGCGCGTTTTTTGGCCTCAGACCTGAACCCGATCGAGATGGCCTTCTCCAGGCTCAAGGCGCAGCTGCAGCACATCTCGCCTGACATCATCGGTGCTTTTCGGCTCCCTCCGCGCTCCGGCAAGTTAACATGACAACGCCTGCTGGAAGGCGCAAAATTGAAATATTGTGACCCGATTTCATAACAGATGTGAAATTGTGCTTCCATCACCTCCCTGCCTTGCCTACTGAAAGCCGCATGAGCACACGAGAGGTCACCGGAGAGGACGATCCCTTCATCATCAGCCGCGACCAGTTGGCCGCGCCGATGCAGGCGGGTGAAAAACCACCTGCGCGCTGGCGGATCGGGACAGAGCATGAAAAGTTTGTCTATAAGGATTATGACAAGCACGCGCCTGCCTATGATGAACCATGCGGCATACGCGATATGTTACTTTCCCTGCGTCAGTTTGGCTGGGAGCCGATAGAAGAAGCGGGCAAGGTTATTGCCATGAAGGGCGAGGATGGCACGGTCAGCCTCGAACCTGCCGGCCAGCTTGAACTATCGGGCGCCCCGCTGGAAAATCTGCACCAGACCTGTGCGGAAACCGGGCGCCATCTGGAACAGGTCAAGGCTGTAGGCGAAAAATGCGATGTGAAGTTTATTGGCCTTGGCATGTGGCCCGACAAGACCCGATCTGAACTGCCGGTCATGCCCAAGGGGCGCTACGCCATCATGATGCGCCATATGCCGCGGGTCGGCAATCTGGGCCTCGACATGATGCTGCGCACCTGCACAATTCAGGTCAATCTCGATTATTCTTCCGAAGCAGACATGGTCAGGAAATTCCGTGTCGGGCTGGCCTTGCAACCGCTGGCTACGGCACTGTTTGCCAATTCTCCTTTTACCGAAGGCATGCCCAATGGCTATTTGTCCTATCGCAGCCATATCTGGTCAGATACGGACCCCCATCGCACGGGGATGCTGCCTTTCGTGTTCGAGGATGGCTTCGGCTATGAACGCTATGTTGATTACATGCTCGATGTGCCGATGTATTTTGTCTATCGCGACGGACGATATATCGACGCGGCAGGACAGAGCTTTCGTGATTTTCTGAAAGGGCAGCTTCCTGCACTGCCTGGCGAGCTCCCGCGGGAAAGCGACTGGTGGGATCATCTTTCGACCGCTTTTCCTGAAGTGCGGCTCAAGAGCTTTCTGGAAATGCGTGGTGCAGATGGTGGACCATGGAACCGCATCTGTGCCCTGCCTGCCCTGTGGGTGGGTCTGCTCTATGATCAGGGCGCGCTGGATGATGCGTGGGATCTTGTGCGGAACTGGGATATGGAGGGGCGAGAGACTTTACGCAATTCCGTGCCGAAACTGGCGCTTGATGCGCCAATACCGGGCGGCGGCACCCTGCGCGATATAGCGCCGGAGGTTCTGGCTATTGCGCGCAAGGGGCTGTCTGCGCGCGCGCGGCTGAATGCCAGCGGGGATAATGAAACCGGCTTTCTGGAACCGTTGGACCAGATTATTGCTGAAGGCCGCGTGCCAGCGCAATCCTTGCTTGATCGCTATTACGGGGACTGGAACGAGGACGTGACTCATATTTACAAGGAGCAAAGCTTCTGATGAAAATTGCTGTTATCGGAGAATTTCGCCTTCCGCCTGAAAAATTGGACGAGGCCCGGCCCCTGATGCGAAAGGTGATTGAGGCTACACGGGCTGAAGCAGGGTGTGAGCAATATGCCTACGCTGAGGACGTGCTCGATCCGGGACTGATCCGCATCAGCGAAATATGGACCAGTCGCGCCCATATCGAGGCCCATTTTTCCGCTCCGCATATGGCAGTATGGGGCAAGGAGCGTGAGGCTCTGGGCATGACGGGCCGCGTTGTCAGGATTTATGAGACATCAGCCGAGGAAGTTCTCTGATAACAACCTGTAATGTTGCGGCAGCATCAGCAGGTCAGGGTCAGTCTCCGCACGGGTTTGACCCGGATGCGATGAGGCAGGCTCATCATGTTCGGGAATGAACACCGGGAAAAGATCCATTCCGGTAGAAATTTCACTTTTCTTGCACTGTGTTCTGATAATCCTCATATGGTATTCATGATTGCGGAGCGATATAGCATCGCGAACTAAAGTTGAATCAGATATTATGCTGTAAACCTTGTTGTCGTTGTCGTCTTGCTTTTGCGAAAAGCCGGTATCCCCTTTTTCGCGCAAGGCTCCATGACGCAGCCAGGGAAAGAGATTTATGACGAAATTCATTGCTTTGATGCGGTCGGCTGCTTTGGTTACGGCGGTTGCGCTTATCCCTGCGACAACTTCTCTGGTCGCTCAGGTGGATGGCCGGGCGGGGCCGGAATTTTCTCGCCTGTTTGCGGTCTATCAGCGGATCAAGTCCAGCTATGTCGAGCCGGTGGATGATGACAAGCTGATCCGCGGTGCGATCAATGGGATGCTCGGATCGCTGGACCCCCATTCTTCCTATCTGGACGGGTCAGATCTGGAGAGGCTCGAAACGATGATAGACGGGAATTATTCCGGTCTGGGCCTGTCGGTGATGATGGATGATGGCGCGGTCAAGATTATCAGCCCGTTTCGTGGTAGCCCGGCAGAGCAATCCGGCCTCAAGGCAGGAGATTATATTACCCATCTTGAGGGCACACTGATTTATGGCGGAGATCTGGATGAGGCTGTGCGCCAGATGCGCGGGCCAGCAGGCACATCCATTCGCCTGACGATATTCCGGCCCGGTCGGGAGGAACCGTTTGATGTCACCGTGACGCGCGGGGTGATCGAGCTGGAGCCTGTGACATCCGAGATGCAGCCCGGCAATATCGGGGTGATTACTGTCAATGAATTCTCTCGTGATGTGGGGGCGGATGTCCTGTCTGAATGGAACAGGCTCAAGCGCGATTCCGGCGGACAGATAGGCGGGCTGGTGCTGGATCTGCGCTCCAACCCCGGTGGTTCACTGGATGAGGCGGTCGCCATGTCGGACCTGTTCCTTGATGAAGGGCAGATCGTATCCCAGCGTGGCCGTGCCCGCGGTGAATCGCTGGTCTATGATGCGGAATCCGTTTATCGCGGAGAAATCGCCCGCGATATTCCCATGATTGTCCTGATTGATGCCGGTTCGGCCTCAGCCTCGGAAATCGTGGCCGGCGCATTGCAGGATCATCACCGGGCAGTGGTTATGGGGCAGCGCAGCTTTGGCAAGGGAAGCGTGCAAACCTTGCTCCCTCTTGGCAGGGATGCGGCCCTCAAGCTGACTACGGCACGCTATTACACGCCTTCGGGACATTCGGTTCAGGAAGGCGGGATCAAGCCGGATATCGCCGTGCCGCAACTCTCCGATCCTGATCTCGCCAAGCGGAGCAAATTCATGCTGCGCGAATCCGATTTGCGGGGCCATCTGGTGAATGAAGCCGCCCTGAAAGACGAGGATCTGGAAAAAGACAAAAAAGATGATCCCCGTTTCCAGAAAACGGCTGAAGAACTGGAAAAGGACGGCATCACTGATTTCCAGTTGCACTATGCGCTGGAGACACTGCGCCGCACTTCTGGCCAGACTATCGCCGCCCGCACGACGAAACAGTAAGCAGCCAGAACAGGATAAATGGCAGGGACCATAACATTGTCTGCAACATTGTCTCCTTCAGCGCGGCAAGCCCGGATACTTGCCATTTGTATTCCTGTCATGCTGCTGGGCGGGGCCTATATTTCGGAATATGTTTTCGGGCTGTATCCATGTGAGATGTGCTGGTGGCAGCGCGATGCGCATTTTGTCGCTCTGGCGCTGGCCCTTCTGTCATTTTTTCTGCCGGCCAAACGGCTGTGGATTGCACTGGCCGCACTGGCCATTCTGGTGTCGGGCGCTATCGGAGCCTTTCATGCCGGGGTGGAATATGGCTGGTGGGAAGGGCTGACCACTTGCACCGCAACCAGCTTTGGCCAGAGCGCGGACCCTCTGGAAGCGGTCATGAATGCGCCGGTTATCCGCTGCGATGATGTGCAATGGGAAATGTTTGGCATTTCCATGGCCGGGTGGAACTTTCTTTTTTCCACGATTGGCGGATTGTTGATACTGTGGCTTTTGGCAAGAAAGGAGCGGGCATGAGCGATTCTGCGACATCTTCGGCCACATCTTCGGAAAATACAGCAGGCCGTCCCGGTTCAGGACGGTTGGGCCAGAAAGATATTGCCCGCATGATCCGGGTCGATCAGGCTGGTGAGTTTGGCGCGACACGGATCTATTCCGGCCAGTTGGCCGTGCTGGGTGATCGCGGGCCTCATGCCAATGAAATCCGTGCCATGGCTGAACAGGAAGTGGGCCATCAGCAGGAGTTTGATGCGCTGATGGCGCGCCGCTCGGTCCGCCCTACGGCCTTGCAACCTTTCTGGTCTGTTGCCGGCTATGCCCTGGGTGCAGCAACCGCCCTTTTGGGGCCAAAGGCGGCTATGGCCTGCACCGCTGCGGTGGAGGAGGAAATCGACCGGCATTATTCTGCCCAGCTTGATGAGCTGGAGGCAGATGGCAATGACCCGGAGCTTGCAGAAATGATTGAGCGTTTCCGTGAGGATGAAAGAGAGCACCGCGATGCCGCTCTTGCCGCCGGAGCAGAGCAGGCACCGGCCTATCCGCTGCTTTCGGGGGCTATCCGCCTTGGGTGTCGTGCCGCTATCCGGCTGGCTGAACGGATCTGATACCGATTTTCCGGTCAGATTTTTCTGGCCTTCATGTGGTATTCAGCCCGGCTTGGGCGTATTATCAGCCACAATGTTACGGATCAGCAACGGATCATGATGATGAAATCAGTATTTCTTTCTGCCATGTCTGGCGTGGCTCTTGTCCTTCCGGCATTTGCCCTTGCCCAGACACAGGATCAGGCTCCTGCAGATACGGAGCGCGTGAATATGGTAATCATCTATGGCGATGATGCTTGCCCGCCCTCCAGCGAAAATGAGATCACCGTTTGCGCGCGTAAGGATGAAAGCGAACGCTACCGGATTCCCGAAAATCTGCGCCTGAGCGATGATCCGGAGAATAACGCCTGGACCAATCGCGTTGATGCGTATGAAACGGTTGGAGCATTCGGCACCATGTCCTGCTCCCCGACCGGGGCGGGCGGCTTTACCGGCTGTACCCAGGCGCTGATTGATGCTGCCTATGGCGAAAAACGCACCTCGCAGGATGTGCAGTTCAGCGCCCTGATCGAGGAAGAACGCCAACGCCGTCTGTCAACCATTGATGAGGCAGCAGCGGCTGAACAGGCACGGGTAGAGCAGATCGAGAAGGAATATATGGACCGGCTGGAGCGGGAGCGCGCCCAGTCCATTCCCGGAGAAGGCGCTTTGCCTGCGCCGGATGGTGCGGCACCAGTTCAGCCAAGTGATGCTCCGCTTGTCATGAGCGCGGATACAGGGTCAGAAACAGGACCGGAATAGCACCACAGCCTTACCGGATTGGTAACCCTTTGCCATTATGCCACGGCCCATGAGTGAGCCGCGCAAGATTCTTACCGTATTCGGGACGCGTCCCGAAGCGATCAAGCTGTTTCCTCTGGTCCATGCGCTGGATCGGGATGCGCGTTTTCAATCCTGCGTGTGTGTCTCTGGCCAGCATCGCGGAATGCTGGATCAGGTGCTGGAAATTGCCGCGATCACGCCCGATCATGATCTGGACATCATGCAGCCCGACCAGACACTGGACAGCCTGACAGCAAATCTGCTGACAGGAATTGGCCGTGTGCTGGATACGGAACAACCCGATATGGTAATTGTTCAGGGTGACACGGCTACCGCCATGGCTGGCGCGCTGGCTGCTTATTACCGCAAGATTCCCGTGGCCCATGTCGAAGCGGGGCTGCGCAGCGGCAATATTCATCATCCATGGCCCGAAGAGGTCAATCGCAAGATTGTGGGCAGTTTTGCCGCGCTACATTTCGCGCCGACACAGACTGCAGCCGATGCCCTGATCCGCGAAAACATCAATCCGGCAGATATTCATGTGACCGGCAACACCGTGATTGATGCCCTGCACTGGATCACAGACCGGATACGGAACAATCCCGCCATGGCAGGGGGTCTGGCCGGGCTGGAATCCCGCTTTGCCGGAAAACGGATTATTGGCGTGACCAGTCATCGCCGGGAAAATTTTGGCGATGGCATGGTGTCAATTTCCGATGCCATCCGGCGTCTGGCCATGCGCGATGATGTTGCCATGATCTTTCCGGTGCACCTTAACCCCAATGTGCGCAAGGTGATGAATGACCGGCTTGCGGGGCTGGATAATGTAGCCTTGATAGAGCCGCTGGATTATCCGCACTTTGCGCGGCTGCTGGATATTTCTACTCTGATGCTGACTGATAGCGGCGGGGTTCAGGAAGAAGCGCCCGCACTGGGCAAGCCGGTTCTCGTCATGCGGGAAACCACCGAGCGCCCCGAAGGCGTGGATGCAGGCACGGCGCGGCTGGTGGGCACGGATGCGGACAGGATTGTGTCTGAATGTGTGCGCCTGCTGGATGATGATGAAGCCTATAATGCCATGTCCCGTGCGCATAACCCATTTGGTGATGGAAAGGCCGTGGCGCGGATAATCGCGGCGCTGGCTGCCTGAGTGATATTCCGGCACCTCATACCTGAACGACATCCCCGCTTGAAATCAGCGCGAACAATCGCCATAGGACGCGCCGGGAGTCGGGTGGACGTTTGCGTTCGCTAACCTGGTCAGGTCCGGAAGGAAGCAGCCATACCGGATTGCGGCGGGTCGCTCGGCTCCTTCCTGCTTTTGCAGGGCTGCTCCCTGTCAGGTTTGCAGATTTTTTGCACTACGGCCCCACAAGAATCGAAGCAAGAATCGAAGCAAGAATCGACAGGGGCCACTTGCGATCCTAGATAGTCTTACATGAGTGATTCACCCGATCCGGCCGGCACCGAAGACAAAGCAGAGGAAACTGCGCCCAGCGCCGCAGAACTGGAAGCAGCGGGGCAAGAATCCATGTTTGGTGATCCGGCTCCCGCTGCTGCACCATCGGGAAAGCCGGATGGTCCTGCTCCAGCGGGAAAGGAGCCTCTGGCACAAGCGCAGAACGGGCAAGTAGACAGCGCAGATAATCCGGCAAGTGAGCCAGTATCCGGCCAGCCTTATCGCGTATTGGCGCGCAAATACCGGCCCCAGACATTTTCCGAGCTGATCGGGCAAGAGCCGATGGTGCGCACCCTGGCCAATGCCATAAAGCGTGACCGGCTGGCTCATGCCTTCCTGATGACGGGCGTGCGTGGTGTGGGCAAGACATCGACTGCGCGGCTGATTGCAAAGGCGCTCAATTGCATCGGGCCGGATGGCAATGGTGGCCCCACGATTGACCCCTGCGGCCAGTGCGAGCCATGCAAGGCGATTGCCGAAGGGCGCCATATTGATGTGATAGAGATGGACGCGGCCAGCAATACCGGCGTGGATGATGTGCGCGAGATTATCGAGGCGGTGCGCTATGCGGCTGTATCTGCGCGCTACAAGATCTATATTATTGACGAAGTGCACATGCTTTCGCGCAATGCTTTTAATGCCTTGCTCAAGACTCTGGAAGAGCCGCCGGCTCATGTGAAATTCCTCTTTGCCACCACAGAGGTTGAGAAACTTCCGGTCACAGTGCTGAGCCGCACACAGAGGTTTGATCTGCGGCGTATCCCTGTAGATATGCTTCAATCGCATTTTGCCCATATCTGTGCGCTGGAAGGAGCCGAGGCCGAAGACGAAGCCTTGCACATGATCGCGGCAGCGGCAGAAGGCTCGGTGCGTGACGGGCTTTCCATTCTTGATCAGGCGATTGCCCATGCCGATCTTGATGAAGGCGGGTGTGTGAGTGCGACGCGGGTTCGGGAAATGCTTGGCCTTGCAGACAAGGGCGCGCAAAACCGTTTGCTTGCCAATCTGCTTGAAGGCAAGGCAGCAGATTTGCTTGCCGGAGTGGATGATCAATACGCGCTTGGGGTTGAGCCACTGGCGATGATGCGCAGCCTGATGGAAATCACCCATCGCATTGCGCTGGCACAGGTCAGCGGTCAGGTGGCGGATATACAAGGCACGGAGGAACGCTCTGTTATCGAAGGGTGGGCTTCGCACATCAAGCCGGGGCAGGTCCACCGTTTATGGCAATTGCTGCTCAAGGGATATCAGGAGGTGCAACAGGCGCCAGATCCGCTTGTGGCAGCGCAAATGGCCCTGCTGCGGGCGCTCCATGCCGCTGACATGCCTGACCCCGGGACTCTGGCCAAAAAGCTGGACACTCTGGCTGCCAGCGGGGCACTGGTCAGCGACGGGGCGGGCACAAGCGGTCAGGGCGGCGTAACTGCACGGGCGGAAACCCTTGTATGGAGCCAGTTGGTCGCACAGGTAGAACAGGCGGGACAGGCTCTGGTGGCAAGTGTCATGAAAATGCAGGTGCGGGTGATCGAGCTTGCACCTGGCCGGTTGCGTTACACATTGGCGCCACCCTTTCGGGACGATATTGCATCCCAATTGCGCGATGGCCTGCTTGCCGCTACGGGCACACGGTGGACAGTCGAACAGGGGCAGGAAGAAGGTTCTCCTACACTGGTGGAACAGGATGAGGCGGCTGCCCGGTCCGCCAGAGATGCGCTTCTCAAACACCCTCTGGTCGAGGCTGCATTTGCCGCATTTCCTGATGCGGAACTGATAGACAAGGATGGATCGGTGACGCGCACAGACAATCGCCAGAGCAGACAAGCTTAAGGATACAAGATATGAAATCCATGGAAGAAATGATGCAGGCGGCGCAGAAAGCCGCAGAAACCATCCAGCAGCAAATGGGCGAGGCCCAGGCGAAACTCGATTCGATCGAGGTGGAAGGTGTTTCAGGTGGCGGGCTGGTGAAAATCCGCTGCACTGCCAAGGGCCGTATTCTGGGTGTGAATATTGATGAAAGCCTGATGAAGCCGGAAGAAAAACAGATGGTGGAAGATCTGGTCACGGCGGCTTTTAACGATGCGCGCGACAAGGCGGACCGTAAAAGCAATGAGGAAATGCAGAAAATTCAGGGTGGGCTTGGCCTGCCTCCGGGGTTTGAACTTCCCGGAATGGGCTGAGTGAAATGACGCGAAAGCGGCCTGTCTCATGGGAAGAGCAATGGCTGGTTTTTGTGCCCTTTCTTCTGGCTCTTATTGGCTTTCCGCTTGCCTTTGGCCTGATAGGACCAAACAGCTTTTACGGCTATCGCTCCGCTGCTTCCATGGCTTCTGAAGCAGCCTGGTATCGTGCTAATCATGCCTCTGGCACTGCGATGGTTCTGCTGGGCGTGCTGGCATTTCTTGCGAATCTTAAAATCAGGACGCGAGATGACTGGAGCGGGTCAAGGCGCAGATGGGCGTATCTGGCTACGCTGGGTGTCGCTGTGATCGGTATGCTTCTGGGCGGGGCACTCGTATAGTGCGTTTCGTGAAACGCTTTTTTACCTCTCAACACCTGAACGGAAAAGTTCCCTCATGAGCGCCCATACCCAAGGTGATCCGACCACGCTGAATCGTCTCTATGGCCGTAGCCAGGGGCGCCCCCTGCGCAAGAGCCAGCAGCATCTGTTTGATACGCTGCTGCCAGATATAGCGGTTCCGACTGAAGGGGAGATCACGTCACAGCGCCTGTTCGGGCAGAATGTGCCGCTTCACTTTGAAATCGGCTTTGGCGGTGGAGAACATCTGGCCTATCGCGCTGACCTACTGCCTGATCACGGACTGATCGGTGCAGAGCCTTTCGTTAATGGTGTGGCGCAGGCACTGATCCATATACGCGATGGCGCGCTGGCCAATGTCCGGCTACATCATGGCGATGCGTTGAAAGTGCTGGAGCGTATTCCTGACAGGGCGCTCAGTTTTGTTTACCTGCTCCATCCCGATCCATGGCCCAAGGCCCGACACGCCAAGCGGCGAATGATGAATGACGGCCCAATCGATATGATTGCGGCGAAACTGAAACCAGGCGGAGAGTTCCGTTTCGGCACGGATCATCCGGTTTACCTGCGTCATGCATTAATGGTCATGCGTCGCCATACCACGCAATTTGAATGGCTGGTGGACGGCCCGCAAAGCTGGCAGAACCGGCCCGGTGGCTGGTGTGAAACCCGCTACGAGGCCAAGGCCCGCAAACAGGGTCATGAAGTGTGGTATTTCCGCTATCGACGACGCTGATATTGCATCCTGATACTGTCAGGCCAATTTTTCGTGTAATGTTCTGTTATTTTACGATCCCGAAAGGCCCGATCAGAAAAATCAGCTTTCAAGCTGGCGTAGCAGGCTGCGCACATCTCCATCCATATCCGCATCACGCTGGCGCAAATCCTCGATCAGACGCACGGCGTGAATAACGGTCGAATGATCCCTGCCGCCAAATTTGCGGCCTATTTCAGGATAGGAACGCGGTGTCAGCACCTTGGCCAGATACATGGCGACCTGACGGGGACGGACAACGGCACGCGCACGGCGTTTACTGGACATTTCGGCACGGTCAATCCGGTAGAACTGGCAGACCGTGCGCTGGATTTCATCAATCGTGATCCGGCGACGATTGGCAGAGAGAATATCGGTTAATTGTTCCTCGGCCAGTTGCAGCGACACTTCCTGCCCTGTCAACTGGGCGTAAGCGATCAGCTTGTTCAACCCGCCAACCAGTTCGCGGACATTGCGGGTAATGGTGCGGGCCAGAAAATCAATAACATCTTCCGGCACGGCCAGTGGTGCGAATTTGTTGAGCTTTGATTCCAGAACAGAGCGCCGCAATTCAATATCTGCCGCCTGAATATCCGCGACCAGCCCCATGGAAAGGCGGCTCAGCAAACGAGGCTCAACCCCGTCCAGCGCCTGGGGCGCTCGGTCCGCTGCAAAAACCAGACGCTTCCCGTCTGCCAGCAGCGCGTCGATTGTGTAGAGCAGTTCTTCCTGTGCGCTGGCCTTGCCAATGATAAACTGGATATCATCCACCATCAGCAGGTCAAAGCCGCGTAGCCGCGCCTTGAACTCGATCATCTGGTTTTGCTTCAGGGCCTGAACAAATTCGATCATGAACCGTTCGGCCGAGCAATAGAAGATGCGCGCGCGCGGGTGGGCCAGAAGATAGGCATGGCCAATCGCATGGAGAAGATGTGTTTTGCCCTGGCCGGTAGCGGCCTTGAGATAAAGCGGGCTGAATTGCGGTTCTTCCGTTGCGGCCATACGCTGTGCGGCGTTGAAGGCGAGAACATTGGTTCCGCCCGTCACAAAGGCTGCAAAAGTAAGCGACGGATCAAGCCCTACCGAAGAGGTAAAGCCTGCATCTGTCATGCCCGCGCCATCCAGTGCGAACGAGCTGACATTTCCTCCGTCATTGGCTGGCCGACGCCCTGGGTCCAGTTGTAATTCAGGAATTTTGGGTCGTCCCGGATGCACCCGGATACGGACATTGCGCACTTCGCTGCGGGCAATTTTCCATGCGAGAGACAGCCGGTCTGCGAACCGGTCCTGAACCCAGTTTGCGGAAAACTCTGTCGGGAGAAAGAGATCTAGCGTGCCGGTTTCTTCACAGAAACCGCCAAGCTGAATCGGACGAATCCACTGGCTGTGAAGCTGGTGACCCAGGTCCTTGCGCAAGCCCTGGCTGATATCGGCCCAGTCTGCTGCCAGATTCACGGCTTCAAGATCTTCGATCTGGTCATCCTTGCGATTACGCTTTCCTGCACCCGAATTGCTCACCATATGCCCCATCATCATCCTGACCAACGGTATAATGCTTCAGCCAAACGCAAACCGCCCGCCAAAAGCCGATAGCACCACGCAACTGCCAATCGGACACGTGCCTGAATGACACAAAGCGCAACCATGAAGCGCCTGCCCGAATTGACCCAAATTGTGTAAGTATCCACATCAGCCCGCCCTGATCCGGATGCCGCTTTTAAGAACAGGCTGACGCATGACGCAAGGGCTGCGTGCGTAAAAAAACTGAAATAAATGAGTTGACTCGATCAGGCCCGCAGCCTGCCGTCCAATTGGCTGTTTGCCTTGCTTTTTTGCAAGGACGGGTTTGCGAATCGTGGGAAATTCGACGATCGCCAGACAGATAGATTACAGTTTGATGACACAGCAAAAGAGGCCGGACGAAACGCCCAGCCTCCAGCTATTACTTATGCGATACAGGAAAGCCTGAAATCGGGATCAGGCTCTTTACCGAATCAGAGTGCGGCGACTCGTTTAGAGAGGCGCGACATCTTGCGTGCTACGGTGTTCTTGTGCATCACACCGCGGGCAACACCGCGGGCCAGTTCAGGCTGCGCAGCCTGAAGAGCGGCTTTTGCCTCTTCCTTGTTGCCGCCTTCAATTGCCAGCTCAACCTTCTTCACATGGGAGCGGATGCGGCTGATTCGTGCACCGTTGATTTCAGCGCGGCGATTATTGCGGCGGATGCGTTTGCGTGCTTGCGGCGTATTGGCCATATCTGTCCTTGGTTCGTCCTGATCCGGGCCGCAGCTTTACGGCCATAATTGCGTGTCACAACATCTGAAAATGGCGGTTATCCGCCGGAAAGCGCGCGCCTTAGCGGTGATTGGCCGAATCGTCAAGCAAAGAGGGACTCTGGCAGTATCGGCCACTTCTATTTCTGGTTCTGTTGCCGCCTCTATTTCTGGCAAACAGGGCAATACCATGTGCTGCGCCCGCCCTGCACGATCCGGGTAATAATGCCGCCATCATCGCGCAGGCAAGGCTCATTCTCCCTGTCATAGACAGCAAAATTTGTGGCAAAATAGCCCAGCTCTCCATCTGGCCGGGCATAGTCCCGCAAGGATGACCCGCCATCACGGATGGATTGTTCGAGCACATCCCTGATAGAAGGAATCAGACGGTCCAGCGCCCTGCGTGAAACTTTTCCGCCCGGCCTTTGCGGATTGATTCGTGCCCGATACAGGGCTTCACACACATAGATATTGCCAAGACCGGCGATGATTTTCTGATCGAGCAGCAGCAGCTTGATCGCCTGTTTGCGCCCCTGCAAGGCATGGTGAAGACGGGCACTGTCCAGTTCATCGCCCAAAGGCTCCGGCCCCATGGTCGCGAGCGCCCCCCATTGATGGAGCGCAGGGCTTGCAACCAGATCGACCGAGCCAAAACGGCGCGGATCATTCAGGGCAAAGCGATGTTCTGCAGTTTCCAGCACAAGGTGATCGTGCCTGTCATCATGCTCCGGGTCGATTCGCCATTTCCCGCTCATCCCCAGATGGAACACCATGGTCTGATCGCGATCAGTGTGAATGAGACCGTATTTGGCCCGTCTGCCAAGGCCAATGATTCGCGCACCTGTCAGCACCTGCACCAGATCTGGCGGGAAAGGGCGGCGCAGGTCGGGCCGGTTCAGGGTAACGCGCATAATCCTTTCCCCGTCAAGATAACGGGTCAGGCCGCGTATGGTGGTTTCAACTTCGGGTAATTCAGGCATGATTGTTTGCGCTATCAGCCTTTGCGCCATGCTGAAACTCCCCTAAGGCACCTGTCATGAGTGAAAAGGTATCTTTCGGCTACGAAGACGTGGCGCCCGATGAAAAAACGCGCCGGGTCGGTGCGGTGTTTTCCAATGTCGCAGCAAAATACGACATCATGAATGATGCCATGTCCGGCGGGATGCACCGTTTATGGAAAGATCGCTTTGTCCGCAGGGTCAAGCCGCAGGACGGAGAGGCGATTCTCGATATGGCCGGGGGAACAGGTGATATTGCCTTTCGTATGGCAGCACGCGGTGCAGAGGTTACGGTTGCCGACATTAATCAGGATATGCTGGATGTCGGAATTGAACGGGCGATGGAGCGCGGAATTACCGGACTGGGCTGGTCCTGCCAGAATGCCGAGGAGCTGAGTTACCCCTCGCGAACTTTTGATGCCTATACTATCGCCTTTGGTATTCGAAATGTCACCCATATCGACAAGGCACTGGCAGAGGCACATCGGGTACTGAAACGGGGAGGCCGGTTTTTCTGTCTGGAATTTTCCACGACGCAATGGCCCGGCTTCAAGGAAGCCTATGATTTCTATTCGCACCGTCTGGTGCCAAAGATAGGGCAGGCCATCGCCGATGATGCCGATAGCTATCGTTATCTGATCGAATCCATACGCCGCTTCCCGACTATGGAACGATTCGAACAGATGATTCGCGATGCCGGTTTTTCTCATACGCGAGTGGAGCCGATTATGGGGGGGCTGGTGGCGATCCATTCGGGGTGGAAGATCTGAGCGGATGACACGACCATCCACGCATATTTTCAGGCTTCTCAGATGGGGGCGAATTCTTGCGCGCCACGGGGCCTTGCGCGGGATCGAGAATGATCCGAACACGCCCGGTCCGGTCAAAAGGCTGGTGCGTATTGCCCGTTTTGGCACGCGACAGCCGGCAATACCCGATTATGCGGGGGCATTTCAGGCCATTGGTCCTGCCGCAATCAAGCTGGGACAAACTCTGGCGACCCGGCCCGATCTGGTCGGGGAAGAGGCGGCCGATAATCTGCTGACCTTGCAGGACAGTCTGCCACCAGTTCCGTTTGAGGACATTCGTGCCAGCATCGAAGCCAGTTTCGAGGCACCGCTGGAATCATTATATAGCGCGTTTGATCCCGAACCTGTCGGAGCCGCATCCATCGCACAGGTTCACCGCGCAACCACGATTGACGGACGCGAAGTGGCAGTCAAGGTGCTGCGCCCCGGAATAAGGGAGCGGTTCGCCCGCGACATCCAGACCTATGAATGGGCAGCCGCCCATCTGGAGGCGCTGGGCGGTGAGGCGGCCCGCCTTCGCCCGCGTCTGACTATCGCCAATTTCAGGGTATGGACCAATCGCGAGCTTGATTTGCGCCGCGAAGCTGCCTCTGCCAGCGAGCTGGGCGAGGAAATGGCGGCAAGCACCGGTTATCAGGTGCCGGAGATTGACTGGGACCGGACCAATGGCCGCGTGATGACCCTGCAATGGGTGGATGGAATCAAGATCAGCGATGTCGAAGCCTTGCGCGCGGCAGGGCATGATCTGCCGGATCTTGCGCGTCGACTGGTGATTGCCTTTCTGACCCAGGCGATCAGCTTTGGATATTTTCATGCCGATATGCATCAGGGCAATCTGTTCGTGCGCGAGGACGGCACCATTGTTGCGATTGATTTCGGCATTATGGGCCGGATCAACCGACAGGCGCGGCTGTGGCTGGCAGAGATTCTCTATGGCCTGACGACGGGCAATTATCGCCGAGTTGCCGAAATTCATTTCGAGGCAAAATATGTCCCGTCCTATCATTCGGTCGGCGAGTTCGCGACTGCCTTGCGCGCTGTAGGCGAGCCGATGCGCGGAAAACCCGTGAGTGAACTTTCGGTCGGGCAAATGCTTGACGGGCTGTTTGCCATTACCCGTGACTTTGACATGCAGACACAGCCTCATCTTCTGCTGCTGCAAAAAACCATGGTGATGGTAGAGGGCATCGCAACCCAGCTCGATCCTCAAATCAATATGTGGGATGTATCCGGCCCCTTCGTCAAATCCTGGATTCGTGACGAGCTTGGCCCTGAATCCGCAGTGGCAGACCGTTTGCGCGAGAATATGCAAACCCTGACCCGCCTGCCCGATCTGGTGCGGCGAATTGAAGAGAAGTTTCCCGCTCCCGGCGGTGCGCCGGAGCCACCGCCATTGCCCCATATAGAGCTGATGTGGCAAAGACGCGAGCGTAAACGTAGAAACTGGCCGGGCTATGTGCTGGCCATGGCACTGGGCGGAGGCGGCGTCTGGGCCGCCGTGGCGATGGGCTGGATCGGGTAAGAAGAAGAGGACTTTCGGTTATGGCAGACTCCCGAAAATCAGGCCCGCAAATGTCAGATCAACGCATATTGCTCATTATTGGCGGGGGGATTGCGGCCTATAAATCCTGCGAGCTGGTGCGGCTGATCCGCCGGAATGGTGCATCTGTCACCTGCGTTCTTACCGAAGGCGGGTCGCATTTTGTTACACCGATGACGCTGGCGGCCCTGAGCGAAAACCCGGTTTATACCAGCCTGTTTGATCTGAAAGATGAAGTGGAAATGGGGCATATCCAGCTCAGTCGTGCTGCTGATCTGGTGGTTGTCTGCCCTGCAACGGCCGATTTACTGGCAAAAATGACAGCAGGGATGGCTGATGATCTGGCCACGACCTTGCTGCTGGCGACGGACAAGCCTGTGCTCGTTGTCCCGGCCATGAATGTGCGGATGTGGCAACATGGCGCTACCCGGCGCAATATTGCATGGCTGCGTGAATCCGGTGTACGCGTGATGGAGCCTGATGAAGGTGAAATGGCCTGCGGCGAGTTCGGCCCTGGCCGTTTGCCTGACCCGGAAGCAATATGGCAGGAAATCTCTGCCCGATCCGGAACGGATATGCTCTCCGGCCAGCCGGATTTTGACCCTGCGCCTGCACACAGGCCCCTGTTTGGCAAGCATGTTCTCGTGACAGCCGGACCAACGCATGAGCCGATTGATCCGGTGCGTTATATCGCCAACCGTTCAAGCGGCCAGCAGGGTTTCGCCATAGCAGACGCTGCCGCACAAGCCGGGGCACAGGTGACGCTGATTGCAGGGCCGGTCACGCTGGACACCCCGCCCGGAGTGGACCGGGTGGATGTGGAAACAGCACAGGAAATGGCTGATGCGGTGTATTCTGCCCTGCCGGCTGATGCAGCGATTATGGTCGCGGCTGTGGCTGACTGGCGCACGCGCGAAACCGCCTCTGAAAAGATGAAAAAGCGGGGCAAGGCACCGCCTGCACTGATGCTGGAAGAAAACCCCGATATTCTAGCCGGTCTCGCTGGCAGCGCCAGTCGTCCAGCCCTGCTGGTCGGTTTTGCGGCAGAGACAAACAATGTCGTTGAAAACGCTATTGCCAAACGCCAGCGCAAGGGGGCGGACTGGTTTATCGCCAATGATGTTTCCGGGGATGTGATGGGGGGCAGCCAGAACCGGGTGCATATTGTTACCGCTCAGGGTGTGGAGGATTTGCCGCAAATGCCCAAACCCGCAGTTGCCCGCGCATTGATTGAGCGTATTGCCCATGCGCTCAACAAGTCTGCGCCCAGCAAGAAGGATGAAAAGAGTGAGTGAAACAGTGCCTGTCCGGATCATGCGCCTTCCCCATGGTGAAGGGCTTGACCTTCCCGCCTATGCCTCTGGCGGAGCCGCGGGAATGGATGTCGTTGCGGCAGAAGATCTGGTTCTGGCTCCGGGTGCGCGCCACGCAGTCGCGACCGGCCTTGCGCTTGCCATTCCGGCAGGGTTCGAGATTCAGGTGCGTCCCCGTAGCGGGCTGGCGCTAAAACACGGCATCAGTGTGCCCAATGCACCGGGAACCATCGATTCCGACTATCGCGGCGAATTGAAAGTTATTCTGGTCAATCTGGGGGATGCGCCTTTCCCGATTGCCCGCGGGGACCGGATAGCGCAGATTGTGGTTGCGCCCGTTGTTCAGGCCCGGTGGGAAGAAGTTACCAGACTTGATGAGACAGAGCGCGGGGCAGGCGGTTTCGGCTCAACCGGCGGGCACAAGGCGCTATAGCGGGTTGCCGTCCCGGTCACGATAGATTTCCCGGCGTCCGACGTGATTGGCAGGGCCAACCAGCCCTTCGCCTTCCATCCGCTCTATCCATTTGGCGGCAGTATTATAACCAACCCCCATCTGCCGCTGCAGCCAGCTGCCCGAAGCTTTCTGGTTTTCAATCACGAACTGGCACGCCTGCAGATATTTGCGTTCTGACGGATTATCCGACGCGGTAACATCATCATCAAAGGTCAGCCCGCCATCTTCGGGTTCCTCCGTCACGGCATCAACATATTCCGGCGCGCCCTGTTCGCGCCAGTGGGCTGATACACGTTCCACTTCTTCGTCTGACACAAACGGCCCATGCACACGCTGGAGTGCGCCGCTACTCGGCTTGTAGAGCATATCGCCCTTGCCCAGAAGCTGTTCTGCCCCCTGTTCACCAAGAATGGTGCGGCTGTCGATCCTGCTGGTGACATGGAAGCTGATCCGCGTGGGGAGATTGGCCTTGATCACGCCGGTAATAACATCAACCGAAGGCCGTTGGGTGGCCATGATCAGGTGGATGCCGGCAGCACGTGATTTCTGGCTCAGTCGCTGTATGAGCACCTCGATTTCCTTGCCCACCGTGACCATAAGATCGGCAAGTTCATCTACAATCAGCACGATCTGGGGCAGGATTGCATAATCGAGCTGTTCTTCCTCGAACAATTCCTCGCCCGTTTCGGGGTCAAACCCGGTTTGCACCCTGCGCCCAAGCGGTTTGCCTTTTGCTGCGGCCGTTTTGACCCGCTCATTGAAATTGCCAATATTGCGCACACCGATGCTACTCATCATGCGGTATCGCTTTTCCATCTCCTCGACCGCCCATTTCAGCGCCCGCACCGATTTATGCGGTTCTGTCACCACCGGGCTGAGCAGATGCGGTATGTCATCATAGCTTTTCAGTTCCAGCACTTTGGGGTCGATCAGGATCATCCGGCATTCTGCAGGGGTAAAACGATAGAGCAATGACAGCAAAATGGCGTTCAGCCCGACGGATTTACCCGATCCGGTTGTGCCGGCGACCAGCAGATGCGGCATGGCCGCAAGATCGGCAACTACCGGCTCTCCGGCAATATCCTTGCCCAGAATGATAGGCAGATTGCCTTTGGCTTCGGCAAAGGCTGCACAGGCTGCCAGTTCCCGGAAGGACACCATTTGCCGGTTCGCATTGGGCAGTTCGATACCCATGACGGTGCGCCCCGGAATGGGGGAAACACGCGCGCTGATCGCGCTCATATTGCGGGCGATGTCTTCTGCCAGACCCACCACGCGGCTGGCCTTGATCCCCGGCGCAGGCTCCAGCTCATACATGGTGACCACCGGCCCGGTTCGCACGGCGGTTATCTCGCCCTTGACGTTGAAATCATCCAGCACGGTTTCCAGCAGGCGGGCATTGCGCTCAAGCGCCAGCTTGTCCAGCTTGGGTGCCTGTGTTTCGGGCACGGCTTCGAGCAGATCAAGGTCAGGCAGTGCAAAATCGGCAAACATATCTGTCTGCCGGGCCCTTTTGACGGGGGCGACCTTGGGCGGGACGCTCGGATCTGATATTTCCGGTGCCCGACGCTTTTCTTCCGGCATGGGGGCCTGGTCATCTTCCGGGTCGGCCAATGTTCCGGAAAGGGTCGAAGCCGCTTTTTTATCGCGCCGGGGGAGAAAGGGCACATCCACATCCGGCAGGGCCGGTGCCTGACGGATAAAACGCGGCAATGTCAGCAATTGCACCCAGTCGATCGCGAAAATGCGGGTGACAAGCACCACGGCACAGCCAAGCGCGATAATACCTGTCAGCAGAATTACCCAGCCAGATGCATCCCCCGCAATGCGCTGCGCCAGAGCGCCGATAGTTCCTGCCCCCAGCAGACCGGACATCCCGCCCATGGAGGCAGGGAGCGATCCGCCCGGCTCATCAAAGATCAGGGACAAAACGGTTGAGAACAGTGCCATGGCCAACACCAGCATACCGATGGGCATCCACCAGCGCGTATCGGTGTCGCGGTCTTCTTCCTCAATATCGCGCCATAGTTTGCGGGCAAAAACGTAAAGCAGGGGAAGAAGTAAAATGGCGCTCATGCCGAACAGGAACAAAACCCGTTCTGCCAGCCAGGCACCGCCTGCTCCCATCCAGTTGCGGACATCAGCGCCAGATGCTGCGGTGGAAGGGCTGGGGTCAGTCTGGGTATAGCTGATCAGGGAGAGCGCCAGATAAATCATCAGGCAGAACAGCACGCCGGCGCCGATCATCTGGCTTGAGCGACGCAGCGAACGACGAAAAACAGCGCGCCAATCGGCTGTTTTCCTGTTGCCAGATGCGCGTGTTGCCATAATTCGATAACCCCTGACGATCTTGTTTATTCCGGCCCGTTTTCCGGTCTGTTGTTCCGGTGTTCATCCCTATAATGCGCGATGGAGGACTCTCTCGTCAAGAATCGCGGGTATAACACTTAATTTTGCCCGATAATTGCCAGGGTCAGTCCTCATTGAGCACATGACCATCAATTGCCGCCCAGCCAAAGGCAGACACATGGCCCGCCCGGTGCGCTGTCATTCCGCCAAGGGCAATCACCGGCATCTGGCAATAGCGTGCCAGAAGGGAAAAACGGACCGGGCCAAGAGGTTTTGCCTCTGGATGCGATCGGGTCGGATAAACGGGAGACAAGAACGCCGCATTCGCTCCTGTCCGGTTGGCCTGTCCGATTTCTGCCAGATTATGCACAGTCGCCATATGGATAAGGCCGTGAGTTTGCTTGCGCGGCGGACCGTAAGTGC
>JBKEEC010000232.1:0-1615 GCA_047975785.1 Sphingomonadaceae bacterium
CACAATGCCACGGACGCCGGGCTTCGGGCTGTGTCGTCAGGGCAGGCGTATAGCTGTGCAAGACCAGAGTGAGCATGGGCGGGCATGTCGCCAGAACCGTATCCAGCATTTCATGATATGGCTCATGAAACCGGGCAAGGCGCGCGCCGCGATCAATGTCACTATTGCCAGGAATGACAATACCATCACTTGTTTCAGGAATAACAGCCCTGTCATCTGGCGCGCGATTGAAGTCACACACAAGACGGCTGATGGCACCGGAAAACGATGCGGCACCCTCCTGTCTGGACATAATCGTAGCGATTGGTCCCACGCCGATATCAAGAGCAATATGCTCGTCCATCAGGGCCGGATCAATACCCAGTTCAATATCGGCCGGAACATGGTTACTTGCATGGTCGGCAACCACCAGTATTCCGCCGAAGCGAGGGGTGCCCGCAATCGAATAGGCCTCCCCCGGCGGATAGTGTTTCACATCCTGCTTCATCGCAATGCCCCTCGCATCATCCACCATTCAGGATGCGCCCGTTCTATCTGTTCCGCAGCATCATCGCGTCCTTGAATATCATCATAAATCGCGAAGATTGTTGCACCGGAGCCGGACATACGAACAAGCAGAGGATTGGTATCGGCCAGTTCATTCCAGACATGAAAAGCTGGCTCTACTCCCATGGTTTCAAACACAATCCGCTCCAGGTCATTGGCGTTGCTGACGGCTATCTCCTGCGCAGTTTCCCCCACCAGAGGTCCATTGTCTTGCCCGCTCCACGCTGCAAAGACTGGCCCCGTTGGCATGGGGATACGCGGATTTACCAGCAAGACTGCCATTCCAGCCATGTCGTTTTCAACCGGCATCAATTCTGTGCCGGTCCCACGACCAATACAGGTTACGCTTTCAACACAGGCCGGAACATCGGCCCCCAGACGGGCCGCCCGTTCTTGCCAGTCATCCGGCAGGCCGTAACTTCGCCTGATCAGGCGAAAAATTGCTCCTGCATCGGCAGACCCTCCGCCCAGTCCGGCAGCAACTGGCAGGCGTTTTTCCAGATTTACGGCAAGACCTTCCGAACGGGGTAAAGCGTTCATGGCTTTGGCAACAATATTATCAAAAGGGTTGGCCAGGCCCGAAGCAAATTCACCCGTCACGGACAAGCGATCCACATCTGCTACTCTGGCAGTTAACTTGTCCCCCGTATCGACAAAAGCAAACAGGGTTTCCAGTTCATGATATCCGTCCACACGTCGTTTGCGGACATGCAGGGCCAGATTGATCTTGGCATAGGCTGTTTCAGTCAGTGTCACCTGAAGCCGTGTTCCAGATTACATATTGGGGTAATTCGGGCCGCCTCCGCCTTCCGGTGTTACCCATGTGATATTCTGGTTCGGGTCCTTGATGTCACAGGTTTTACAATGGACACAGTTTTGCGAATTGATCTGGAATGTCATTTCTCCGTCATCCTGCTCCAGCCATTCATAGACACCTGCCGGGCAGTAGCGCGCGGATGGCCCGCCAAAGACCGCCAGCTCACTGTCCCTCTGCAATTCAGGGTCTTTCAGAACCAGATGACAGGGCTGGTCCTCCGCATGATTGGTATAGGAATAGGAAACCGAAGTC
>JBKEEC010000233.1:0-13200 GCA_047975785.1 Sphingomonadaceae bacterium
CGGACAGTCCGTATTTCAGGCCAATCCCGACATTGCGCGCTTCATAGGAAGAAAGCCATGTGCTGGTCTTCATCTCTCCCTTGCGAACCATAGGACCAGCGCGCATGGAAGTGTGGATTTCGTCCCCGGTTCGGTCAAGGAAGCCGGTATTGATAAACACAATCCGGTTTTTTACTGCTTCAATACACGCCCCCAGATTGGCAGAGGTCCGGCGCTCTTCATCCATGACCCCCACTTTGAGGGTATGGCGCGGCAATGAAAGCATGTCCTCTGTCGCGTCAAACAGGTCATTGGTAAAGGCGCATTCTTCCGGGCCGTGTTGCTTGGGCTTGACGATATAGATCGAACCATGCCTGCTATTGGGCCAGCGCACCTTTCCTTCTACGCCCAGCGCCCCGATAGCACTGGTGATGACGGCATCCATAATGCCTTCTGGCACTTCGGACCCATCTGGCAGCAAAATGGCCGGGTTGGTCATCAGATGGCCGACATTTCGCACGAACAAAAGACTTCGGCCAGGCAGTTCATGCCTGTCCCCATCCGGGGTGCTGTATGCCTTGTTGTCAGCAAGCGCACGTGTGACCTGCCTTCCGTTCTTTTCAAAACTGTCTTTCAGATCACCTCGAATAACGCCCAGCCAGTTCCGGTAGGCAAGCAGTTTGTCTTCCCCATCGACAGCGGCGATCGAATCTTCCAGATCAACGATGGTCGTCAGGGCTGATTCCAGTATGACATCCGAAATACCGGATGGATCACTCTTTCCGATCGGGCTGGTGGCATCAAAAACAACTTCTATATGAAGGCCGTTCTGGACGAATAATCGTCCCTTTTCGGTCTGCCCCACATATTGGGAGGAATCCTTCAATGCGATTCCGCCTGACGGATCTCCCAGCTCTGCCCATGTGCCTTCTGCCAGAGGTATTGCTTTATCCAGAAAGTCTTTGGCTGCCCTGATCACGGCCTGACCGCGCACAGGGTCATAGCCGCCCGGTTTGGCTGGCGGAGCATTCAGAGCATCCGTGCCATAAAAGGCATCATACAGACTGCCCCAGCGCGCATTGGCGGCATTCAGCAGAAAACGCGCATTCAGGACAGGAACGACCAGTTGCGGCCCGGCCATAGTCGCGATTTCGGCATCAACATTTTGTGTGGCGACAGTGAAATCATCAGGTTGCGGAGCAAGATAGCCGATATTATCCAGAAAGATGCGGTATTCAGCTGGATCAAAAGCCTGACCACGCCGTTCCTGGTGCCAGTTATCAATTTGTGCCTGAAGTGTGTCACGTTTGGTCAGAAGTTCACGATTGCGCGGTGCAAGACTGGCGAGCAGACCAGCAAAATCATGCCAGAATTTTTCTGTGTCACGGCCGAGAGGCGTGAGCACATCCTTATCGATAAAGTCTGCCAGTGGTGCGTAAATTTTCAGCCCTGCGCGGCTTGCATAATCCGTCATATATCCTCGCACAAAAAGAGCATGGCTCTGGCCATGCTATCGGTTACTGTCAAATTCCCGGGGAGGAGATCGGCTCTATGGCCAATCGATCCGATTTTTGCAAGCTGCACAACGTAGTGATTCTGGGTCGACAGACCATTTATCATGATTAAAAGTGGTTTCTTATGCAACAAGGTGATCCGAAAATTCAGGCCATGATTAACTCTATCGACAGTACGAAAATGCTTGAACAGGTCCAGCGATGGAGCGCAATCAACAGCGGCACAGGCAATCTCGCGGGGCTGGCGCGGCAGGCCAGCCTTCTGGCCGAGGCATTTTCCGCCTTGCCCGGAGATATCCGGCTGGAAAGCCCTGAGCCGGTTACTGTGGTGGACACAGAAGGCAATGACACCCGGCAGCATTTTGGTCAGCATATGGTGGTTTCGGTTCGTCCCGAAGCCAGTCGTCGTATTCTTCTGACCGGGCATATGGATACAGTTTTTGCTGAAGATCACCCGTTCCAGGCACAAATCTGGCTGGACGAGCAGACGCTGAACGGCCCAGGCGTAGCGGATATGAAAGGGGGACTTGCTATTATTCTCCATGCCTTACTGGCTTTCGAGCGCAGCAATCATGCCCGGAATATCGGATATGATGTGATGATCAATTCTGATGAAGAGACAGGTAGCCTTTCATCAGCAGCGCTCATTGCTTCACTGGCTCATGGCAAGTTTGCTGCCCTGACCTATGAACCATCAACCCTGCCCGATGGCACACTTGCACATGCCAGAGGCGGGAGCGGAAATTATTCCATCGTCTTTCAGGGGCGATCTGCTCATGCCGGACGCAACCCGCAAGATGGAAGAAATGCTCTGGTCGCTGCAGCAGATTGTGCCATGAGACTGAAAGAGATGGAAGATGCTCAAATCACCATCAACCCTGCCCGTATTGATGGAGGGAGTGCGAATAATGTCGTGCCTGACAAGGCGATTCTGCGCTTTAACATTCGTCCGAAAACAACCGGAGCGGCAGAATCATTCACGCGCAAGTTTGAAGCTCTGCTGGGCGAGATTGAAGCCGGCCATGACCTTTCTGCCCGTTGCCTTGGGGGTGTTACCCGCCCTCCCAAGCCAGTTGATGCCAGAGCGCAGAAATTGTTTGATCTTGTAAAAGAGTGCGGTGCAGAGCTGGGACAGGAAATTGCGTGGAAATCGACAGGAGGTGTGTGTGACGGAAACAATATTGCCGCTTGCGGTGTTCCTGTCGTAGATACAATGGGCGTAAGGGGCGGTGCAATCCATTCCGGCGATGAATTCCTGATAGTGCCTTCATTGCTGGAAAGAGCGGCCCTGTCCTGCCTTGTTCTGGATCGTCTGGCTAAGGGAGAGAGTTTGTGAGCTTCATTTTGCGTGCGGCGCGCGTTGATGATCTGGAGCATCTCTATGAGATGGCGAAGCTTACTGGCGGAGGTTTTACAAACCTTCCGGCAGATCGTGCAGCACTTGCCTCTAAACTGGAGAGGTCAAGCGCAGCCTTTGCACGGACGGAAGACACACTGGCTGATGAACAGTTTGTTCTGGTGCTTGAAAACACCGAAAACAGCACGGTGCGCGGGACGTGCCAGTTAATGAGCAAGGTCGGTCAGCAATGGCCTTTTTATTCCTATCGCCTGACCACACTCACTCAACATTCACAGCAGCTGGACAGGACTGTTCGTGCCGAATTGCTCAGTCTTGTCACAGACCTTGAAGGTTCAAGCGAGGTGGGCGGTCTGTTTTTGCACCCCAATGAGCGAGCAAGCGGGATGGGGTTGCTGCTGGCCCGCAGCCGATATGTATTCATCGCGATGCACCGCGCCCGCTTTGCAGATCGTATTCTGGCCGAGCTACGCGGGATTATAGATGATCGTGGTGGATCGCCTTTCTGGGATGGGGTTGCTGGCCGCTTCTTTGGCATGAATTTTCAGGACGCAGATTATTTCAATGCGATCAATGGCAATCAGTTCATTGCCGATCTGATGCCCAAGCACCCTGTCTATATTGCCATGCTGTCGGAGAATGCGAGGAATGTTATCGGCGTGCCGCACCCGTCCGGGCGTGCGGCCATGCGAATGCTGGAAAATGAAGGCTTCGCCTATGAAGGCTATGTCGATATCTTTGATGGTGGCCCTACCATGACTGCGCGGACAGATACCGTTCGAAGTGTGTCCGAGGCAGAATGTCGTCCTGTTGTTACCACAGGGCTTGAAGCGGGAGAGCGGGCTATTCTGGCGACCGGCCATCTCGACAGTTTTCGTGCATGTTTTGGAATCAGGGCCTTGCAGGCTGATGGAGGGGTTGCGATCAACCAGCAATCGGCGGATGCTCTTGGCGTTTCATCCGGTGATATTGTCTGGAGTGTGATCCGATGAGTCTGGCTGAAATCAATTTTGACGGAATTGTTGGCCCCACCCATAATTATGCCGGACTGAGTCTGGGTAATCTTGCTGCGACAAACCATGCCGGCTCTGCATCCTATCCGCGTGCAGCTGCCTTGCAGGGGATTGCCAAAATGCGATCCAATATGGAGCTGGGGCTGAAGCAGGGCTTTTTTCTCCCGCTCCCCCGCCCCAATTCCGCGCTGGCAAGACAGTTGCAGCTTAATGATCATTCAGACAGGGCCTTACTGGCCGCAACGTGGTCTGCCAGTTCGATGTGGACTGCCAATGCTGCTACTGTCTCCCCTGCCCCTGACACTGCGGATGGCCGCTGCCACCTGACACCGGCCAATCTTGTCACCATGCTTCATCGTGCACAGGAATGGCCCGATACCTCCCGGCAACTTCGTCTGGCTTTTTCTGATTCGTCCCATTTTGCCATTCACGAGGCTGTGCCGGACAGTTTTGGCGATGAGGGTGCAGCAAATCATATGCGATTGTGCGAATCTCATGATGCCAGAGGGGTGGAGGTGTTCGTTTATGGCAAGCCGGGAGGTAAATTCCCTGCCCGCCAGCATGAGCAGGCAAGCCGGGCAGTTGCGCGGCTGCACGGATTATCAGAAGAACATATTGTTTTTATAGAGCAAAACCCTGCAGCTATCGAGGCAGGCGCATTTCATAACGATGTGGTTGCTGTTGCCAATGGCACGGTCCTGTTTACCCATGCCGAGGCTTTTCGCGATCAGGCCGCAGCCTGTGAAGCCATCCGTAAACGCTTCCCGCGTCTCGAACTGGTTGAGGTTCCGTCCGCATCTGTAAGTCTGTCCGAAGCGATTTCCACCTATCTGTTCAACGCCCAGCTTGTGACATTGCCAGATGAGACCATGGCGTTGATCGTCCCGCTTGAGTGTCGCGAAAACCCGAATGTCAGTGCCTGGCTGGATCAGATGCTGGCAGGTAATGGACCAATTCGTCAGGTCATCCCCGTCAATGTGCGTCAATCCATGTCCAATGGCGGAGGGCCGGCATGTTTGCGTTTGCGTGTTGTTGCGGACCCGTCAAATATTGACCCACGGTTTCTCCTCGATGCTCACAAGGCAGATTTGATAGCCGGTGTCATTGAAACATTCTGGCCTGAGCAAATTGATCCGGAAGATCTGGGTGATTCAGCGCTTGAAAACAGTGTCATAGCGGCACGATTGAAACTGTTGTCTGCACTTGATCTTGACGAATTGGCCTGACTGTCGGACTACCATACATATGCTGGCGCATTAACTATTGTCTTGCCTTGAAAAGCTTGGCTGGCATGGTGCTTGCTAGCATCGGGTTAACAAGGGTGGTGCATGTTCGGCAAAATCAGCAGACTGTTTGTTATCAAGACAAGGTTTGAAGCCTATGCGATCATCTATGCTCTGGCTCTTGGAGCGTGCGAGAGAGGCTCAGCCTATCTTGAACGTTTCCCCGGATCTGGTGGCTGGTTGCTGTTTCTCGCCTGCACATGCGCAGTATTTATGGCAGGAGCAAAAATCCTCGATAGTCTGAGGTATGAGCGTGAGAAACGGGAAAACGAAAAGCTGACATTGAGGCAATAAAGCTTCTCGTAAATAGCTTTAACCCTGATTGTTTTTCCGGTTAATGTTCCATCTGAACGGCGTGTGCCATCGGGGTGGAGAAATATCACCGCGCAGCCATTGCAAGGCAAGGCCAAGCACCGTGCCGACACCAATGGCGATGGTCAGATCCGCCAATACGGTGAGCATTGCCGTCAGAAGAAGCAATGCAAGGTCTGCACGCGGCATTTGCATACGCTCTGGCCAGCGATGCGGTTCGCTCATACTCCATGCAGTGACAACAAGCAGCCCGGCAAGTGCCGGCAGGGCAAGTGCCCCGGCCAGCGGGGCGGCAACCAGCATGGCAAGCAGGATAACCAGTGCATGAACAATTCCCGCAACCGGTGTGCGGCCACCGGCATTCACATTGGTCGCTGTGCGCGCAATAGCTCCGGTTGCAGGCAACCCGCCAAAGAGAGGAGACGCCACATTCGCCGCGCCCTGAGCGATCAACTCGGCATTGGAACGGTGTGCGCTTCCTATCATTCTGTCGGCAACCATGGCTGAAAGCAGGGATTCTATCCCGGCGAGAAAAGCGATAGTCAGGGCGGAGGGCAGAAGTTCTGCCAGAAGGTTCAGGTCAATATGGGGCAGTGATGGTGCTGGCAGATGGTCAGGCAATTCTCCGTAACGCGCAGCCACTGTTTCAACCGAAGGAAGTGCAAATGCAGCAACCAGACTTGCCCCCGGGATGACGAGAACCAGCCAGGGGATTTTTGGAGCAATCTTGCGCAGGCCAAGAATGACGACAATGCAGCCAATTCCAAGTGCCAGCGCAGTTTCGTTGACGGTTCCACGCATGGCCCACAGGCCTTCAATCTTGGGAATGAAATCAGCCGGTAGCCCTGGCCCGCTCATCCCGGCAAGATCCTTGATCTGGCTGACCGCAATCACGATGGCAATGCCAATCGTGAAGCCTTCAATTACGCTTTCCGGCACATGACGAATCAATCGCCCTGCCCTCAGAACTGCGGCAACCAGCAGGATTGCCCCTGCCATCAAGGTAGCGACCAGCAGACCCTCATAACCATGGTTATGAATGATACCGTAGACCACGACTATGAATGCTCCGGTCGGGCCGCCGATCTGGACACGGCTCCCACCAAGTGCGGAAATCAGAAAACCCGCAATTACAGCAGTGACGAGACCGGCTGCTGGTTGTGCACCCGAAGCAATGGCGATCGCGATGCTGAGCGGAAACGCAACCAGTGCCACTGTAATACCGGCCAGTGTATCGGCACCCAGTTGCCGCCAGGAATAGTCACGAAGAGTCGTCAGAATTTTAGGTTTCACAATCGACACTTATTGCATTGTGCGAAAAAGTATATCCCGAAGATGCACGGAGCATAGCTAGACGTGGCTGAGGTTCCTTGCTTTGTTCCGAAGTGGCGGAGCGGGTGGGATTCGAACCCACGATACGGGGTTACCGTATACACACTTTCCAGGCGTGCGCCTTCGACCACTCGGCCACCGCTCCGCATACCTGACTACAGGTTGCGCGCCCTAGCTGTCGCAACGGCACTTGGCAAGTGTCTCGCGGCGTTCTGTATCATTCCTTCGCAGATATTTATTGCATATCAAACACTGCTTGCAGGCCGGCAGGACTTCTGATGTTATCAGCCAAAGCCATTTGCACCAGAATCCGCGCTTTTTGAGGGTTAAGATTGCGCGCTGCTACAAAGCCAAGTGCATCATCATCAACCTCGACATTTCTTTCAACCGGGCCCTGGTCAACCCTGCTAGCCCTGACCACCAATATCCCGTTTGTTACGGCCTGAGCCAAAGCATCCAGTATCTCTGTCGGCGCATTTCCCTGCCCCATGCCCGCAAGAACCAGCCCCTGAGCGCCAGCAGCAAGAGCGGCATTCACCATTGCCGCATCTTCACCTGCGGCTGCATACACAATTTCAACCCGTGGCAGGTTGGTGGGCCACGCAAATCGTGCCTCTGCCCCGATCCGGTCAGCCGGGCCATACCATTTCACACCTGCTGGTGTCACATTGGCCAGCGGTCCACGCGGGAAACCTGCAAAAGCATCAATATGGGTCGTGGCGGCCTTGCGGGCATCAACTGCAGACAGCACATGATCACCCATTACCAGCAATACACCGCGACCATGCGCGTTTGGATCGCCCGCTACCTGTAGCGCATTGGCAAAATTGCGTAGCCCATCTGTGCCGACGGCATCCATCGGTCGCATCGCGCCCACCAGCACCACGGGCTTGCTGGCAGGAAGCGTGAGATCGAGCAAAAATGCGGTTTCTTCAGCAGTATCTGTGCCATGTGTTATCAGAATGCCTGTGATGGATTTATCCTCCATCGCCTCTGCCACGAGGTCATGCAGCCTGTTCCACACCGGCCAGCCAATATCCTGTGAGCCAATCTGCGCGACATCAATTCCGTCCAGCTCCATCCCGAAATCAAAAGAAGCTGCACCGGCGAGAATATCCGCAATAGCGGCCTGCCCGGCATCATATCCCTTCCCCGTGGCGGCATGTGCCTTGCCGGCAATAGTGCCCCCTGTTGCCAGAATGCGGATATGGGGTGTTGTCATGTTATGAGCCTCATGCTGGAGGGGTGTTCGGAGATGGTCTGGTTGGTTCGGGCAGTGTTCGGAGCCGTATAAATGAATCGTTCTGGGATGCGATCTGGCAATAATCGCAAATTCCGAAAGCAAAAGATTTTCAACGCATTCGAGGGAAAAGAAACGCCCGGTCCGACATTGGCATACCGAGCTTCTGATAAAAGCCAACAGCGTCAGGTGCGGATACGAGAAGTAGCATTGCTTCTTCGCCAGCCAGTTTGCGAGTCTCCTCAATCAACCGCCTTCCGATACCGCGGCCTTTGTAAGTTTCGTCCACAGCCAGGTCAGAAAGGTAGGTGGCGTAGGACCAATCGGTGATTGATCGTGCAATTCCTACCAGATGTCCGGTTTCGGCAAGCCTTGCAGTGACTGTAAGATTGGCATTGTCGAGCATACGTTGAAGACGGGGAATGTCGCTTGCCGGTCTTCTCTGAGCAAGGCCGGACTTATCCAGCAAGTCTGAAAATTGCGCAGCCGTTACGGTTTCGCGTTCATATCGAAGTTCCATTTTCGTATCCCGCTTACCCAATCCGGGCTGCCGCAGCCTATAGAAGAAATGACGCTATATGTAGCCAGAAAATTTGTCCATGCTGCCCGGCCTGCTCACTGCGTGAATAGTGCATGGCCTTTATAAACGCGCACTGCCGTCCGATCCCTCTCTGTTCCGTTCACAAGCTTCTTGACAATAGTATAAGACGGTCTGTATCGGCGCGTTTCACATTCGGGCGGTTAGCTCAGTTGGTAGAGCATCTCGTTTACACCGAGAGGGTCGGCGGTTCGAGCCCGTCACCGCCCACCACCATTCCTTATGTTCATGAACTTTTAAGTCTGCGAATATTCAAGACTGAATATTCAAGATGGTGTCTGTCCCGATTCTGTATCGCGAATATGGAAGAACGCACCTGACCCGAACGAATCGCTGACTGGCTGAAATGGTTATCCGGCTTTGTTCCGGACCGGCATAAACATGCAGGTCAACGTATTTCATGACCAAAAATGCGACGAGTTGCCCTGCGCCATCGTTAAAGCGTGTTAACGGTTTGGACGCATATGCACAATAGAATATGTGGCGCCGAGTTTTTGGAACCATCAGGTGTCTGTTGTGAATTATTTGAGCCGGAAATCGTCAAAACGCAAAGCAATTATCCGAATGCGTATCGGGCTTGTTGCTCTGATTGCAACATTGCCCGCATCCTCATTTGCCTCTTCTCCTGAAGGCGAGGTTGAGGCCCCCAGATTTGCATCAGCGGGAATCGCCCGCTCAACCCTGGCCTCCCTCCCCAAATTAAAAGCCGAAACGAACAAGCGTTCCTTCTCCCAGAGTTTTTCCGGTTATAATGCCGAGCCGCGTAAACATTCCCGCATCGCCGGTGCTGTAGATATTACCGCAATCAAGCCCGCCAGTGAGCCAATCATTGACATGCCTGAAATAGATGCAGTCAAGAAGGTGTTGGGCGGCGGCGTGGCTTCCTATTATGGCAAGAAGTTTGCCGGACGTAAAACAGCCAATGGTGAACGCTTTGATCCGGGGCAGCTGACAGCGGCACACCGGTCTCTTCCTTTTGGCAGCAAGGTGCGCGTTACCAGCAAACGCACCGGGAAATCTGTCATTGTTCGTATCAATGATCGTGGCCCGTTTCACAGAGGGCGGGTCATTGACCTGTCGCGCGCTGCCGCACAGCAAATCGGGCTGATCAGTTCGGGCCATGGCCCCGTATCACTGGAACTCCTGTAATCTGAAATCTGCAGGTCCGGCCAGCTTGTATTAGCAGCCCTGGGTTCTCCAGCGGTTGACGGTGCGGTCAACCGATTCCTGTTCGCCGCCTGTGCCGTTCCACAGATCCACAAAGCTCGGATCTTCCGAGGCAGGGCGTTTGACCTCTTCCAGCGTATCGAACGATACACGCACCGGAATTGCCACACCTTCACCGCACACAATACACTCTCGATTGCGCAGCGCCTGTATCGAATCCAGAAAACCACGCGCACCTTCAGGCATGGCCGCTTTCACGAATGCCTGGTCACGGTCATTATTGAGACGCATCGAAATGATGGTGCCGCATTGGGAAAGGACACCTTCCGCCAGATCAGACGGTCGTTGCGTGATCAGCCCCAGGGAAACACCGTATTTACGGCCCTCTTTGGCAATGCGGGAGAGAATGGTCCCCACAGAAGAACCGTCTGCATTTCTTTCATTCGGAACATAGCGATGGGCTTCTTCACAAACGAGAAGCAAGGGGCGTGTTTTCTCTTCGCGGCCCCAGATCGCATAGTCGAAGACCAGACGGCTCAGAACGGCTACCACTGTTGAAGTAATATCCGAAGGAACGCCTGACAGGTCAATAATAGAGATTGGTTTTCCATTTCCGGGCATCCGGAAAATCTTGGAAATAAATTCCACCATTGTATCGCCGACGAGCATTCCCGAAAACATAAACTGGTATCGTGGGTCATTCTTCAGTTCATCAAGCTTGGTCTTGATCCGCATATAAGGGGCGGTATTGGTCGCCTTGTCCAGCTTGCCCATTTCGTTCTGGATTTCATTGGCAAGGTCTGACAGCAGATAGGGAATGGGGGAATCCACGGTAATTCTTCCCATTTTTTCAGCCAGACGATTGCGGGACCGGGCACGCAACAGACATTTGGCCAGAATATCTGCGTCAAGCTGACGCTCATTTCCAGAACTGCTCAAAAAGACTTCGCAATGTTCTTCAAAGTTCATCAGCCAGTATGGCATTTGCAAGTTGGACACATCAAAAATTTGTCCGGTTGTCTTGAACGCGGCAGAGTATTCCCCATGCGGGTCGATCATAACAATATGACCATTTGGAGCGGCCTCACAAATACGATGAAGAATAAGCGCCGCACTGGTTGATTTGCCGGTGCCGGTTGATCCGAGCAAGGCGAAATGCTTGCCAAGCATGGCGTCAACATACAGCCCTGCCCGAATATCACTGGTCGGGTAAACAGTTCCGATCTGGATATTGGCTCGCCCGTCGCTGGCATAAACCTGACGTAAATCATCTGTATTTGCCGGATAGACCAGTGCTCCGGGAACGGGATACCGGGTCACACCACGGCGGAAACCCTTGAGGCGGCCTGTGAGTTTTTCTTCAACGCCTTCTCCAAGAAAGTCGATACTGGCAAGAATGCCATTGGCGCGTCTGTCCTGTCGCTGGCTGCGCACATTGGCCAGCAACCAGGCTTTGCCAACACGGATTTTGATCTGGCTTCCGACCTGTCCGGCCATGGCGGTGGAAGGGTCATCGTCAGCCATACATTCATTCAGTCGCTCAATATCCAGAGCAATCTGTGAACCGGAACCGGAAACCTCCAGCACAACCCCTATGGGTTGGAGTGCATTATCCGACTGCGGACTGCCTCCACCTGATGGTGCGATATTGCCTTGTGAAAAATCCTGTTTGCCCATGTCCATTGTCAGACACCCCGTGAAATTCTCTATTCGGGGCGGGTTTTACCAATAAGAGAGTTAAGATAATAACAACCAACAATCGAGCCACTTTATGACGTGGCTCGGTTCAGTGTCCCTTTTGAGGATACAACCCTCCGGCTTTCAGCCGGATACTGGCTTTAGCCGTAGACTCGGGTGATAGCAGTTATCCTTGGAAAAGTGAGACCGCCGAATGGCGTGAAGTCTCACTTTTCCAAGGATAACTGCTATGCACTACAAAAGCGGCTGTCATACAAGGTTTCATCATCGCTACCATCTCGTCTGGTCACCAAAATACCGGTTCAAGGTGCTACGTGGCCAGGTCCGCTTGCGGGTACGCGAGATCATTCGGCAGGTAAGCGCGGAAATGGGTGTGACGATTATCAGGGGCGTGCTGTCATGTGACCACGTCCACATGTTATGGGATGGACGCCTCCTGTTTTCAGGCATCAGAGTGACTGACAAACATGGAGAATAGCGATGACAATCGATTTTCTGGCAATTGATTTGGGAAAACAGTCTTTTCACATGCATGCGATCACTACCGATGGCGAGATAATCTCCCGAAAGGTAAGTCGGGCCAGGCTTGAGGCGGCTGTAATGGAACTTGACCCTGCCGTGATTGCCATGGAGGCCTGTGCAAGCGCCCATTATTGGGGCAGGTGCTTCGAAGCTGCGGGGCGGCAAGTACGTCTGATCAACCCCCGTTTTGTCAAGGCGTTCGTGCGCGGTTCCAAGAACGATGCGGTGGATGCGGAGGCTATTTTTGAAGCTTCATCCAGACCCACGATGCGCTTCGTTCCGGTCAAATCGGTCGCGCAGCAGGACATGCAGTCACTGCACAGGGTGCGAGAGAAGCTCATTGTTCAACGCACATCCCTGATCAATCACATCCGTGGACTGCTTGCCGAGTATGGTGTGGTATTGCCGAAGGGGGCTTGGCGATTTCGTGATCAGGCTGCGACGGCTATTGCCGAGGCGGAGATATCCGTCCTTGGTCGCCAACTATTCGATGAACTTCTGGATCAGTTTCGTGATGTTGACGCACGGGTGTCCCGGATCGATGCCAGCGTCGTTGCGGTTTGCCGTGAGCACGATGCCTGCCGTCGACTTGCGAAGCTGCCGGGTGTGGGGCCGGTGATCGCCACCGCACTGGTAGCTGCCGTGGACGATGGACGACACTTCCGTTCGGGCCGTGAACTTGCAGCCTGGATCGGTCTGGTTCCTCGTCAGTACACCACTGGTGGGAAGCCGCGATTGGGAGGAATTGGCCGACGGGCCAACCATTACCTGCGTCGTCAGCTCATACATGGTGCTCGTGCTGTCATCAGCCGACTGGCGACCAAGGATGATCACCGTTCCGTCTGGCTGAAAGGTCTTGTGGCACGGGCGGGGTTCAATAAGGCACTCGTTGCCCTGGCCAACAAAACCGCGCGTATCGCCTGGGTAATATTGGCGCGGAAGGAGGAATACGTCTCCGCATAATTGGCGGTAGGAGCAATGGAATCGCCGTTCATGCGGCGGTGAATGCGAGTTGGATACTGATGGTGTAACGGCAAGGGTCGCCGCTTCTAAGCCTGATTTCGACGAAGGCCTGAAAGGCCGAACATGTTCTGAGGCCGGAGGCAGCGGATTCCCATCAAGGCCAGGAGCAGCTTTGCTCCATCGACAGGCCGGATAGATTCACGCAACCTGTGCTGTAAACAC
>JBKEEC010000234.1:0-2224 GCA_047975785.1 Sphingomonadaceae bacterium
CTCCTTGTCGATTGCCATATCGATGGTCCTTTCTTCTCCATCTATATGACCTCGCGCACAAAATTACTGACAGGCCCCCTCGTACTTGTCTACACCGCTTTGCATCAACCAGGTTGCACAGGTATGCCGGAGAACATGCGGAACGACCTTATCCTCTCCATCTGAGGGTATTCCAGACCGCGCGACAGCTTCGGCAAAACTCCCTTTGATGTCATCGATCGGCCTTCCTCGATATGTGAGGACATACTTGTCTTCAGGATAGCGTTCGCGACGTTGCTTCAGGTACTTCACTAGCTGCTTGGGTATCGCCGTCCTGGGCCGCTGCTTTCGCGTTCGAGTCCGACCGATTGGGTTCCAGTCGATATAACCATGGCGAAAGTTCACATCCTCCCATGTCAACGACAGGATGGCCTCCTTTCGCTGTCCAGTCAGCACTCCGATCAAAATGAAGAGAGGTAGATGTCCTGCTGCTCTCTTTACCGTTCGGGCAGCCTTGATCAGAAGAATGGCTTCTTCAGGTTCTAGCCAGCGGACCCGGCCCTCTCCGGGTGCTGGCTTGTGGACCACGACGTCGCCAGAAAAATGGCCGTCATTTCTGTACAAAGTGACCGCGGCTGCAAGCACCCCGAGTTCGCGGCGAACAGTTTCCGCTGCCCGTTTGCGCTTCGTTACATACTCTCTGCAGGTAACTTTGGTAATTTCTGACAGATACTTACCTTGCCAATATTTCAACAGCGCCGAAACCGCCCACTTAATTCTCTGCCCGTCCTTAACCTCAGGCAACTGCGTCACCATGTAGTAATTCAAAGCGTCTGTAATAAGGATTTCATGCTTGGTGGGGACGGTCGCCGGTACGCTACGTCCAATCAGCCATTTGGCTTTGTAGAGCTCAGCTCCTTCGCGATCGCGAGTGAATGTCGATTTTTCGCGGCTTTGTCCTTCGGCGTCGGTGTAATAAATGTAGTAATTCCCTGTTCGGTCTTTCCTGTCGATCGCGAGCCTGGGCTCCCCTCTGACTCTGGACATGGTCGAATGGTGTTCCTTTCAATGTACCGCTCCCAGGCACCTGCAGGGATTCGCGGGTTGCGCTTGCCGGGCGTGAGATAGACGTGCTCGAGCTTTTTGGATTTGATGAGCGCTCTTATAGCTCCAACGGACACACCGACGCGGTTGGCGAGATCCTTCGGTTTCTCGGGAATGGCCGTCACATCTCACTCCATTCAGCTTGATTTGATGCGTTTACGCTCCGATAATGAGCTTCTTAGGCATATTGACTACATTTGGATCAATCAAGCCTATTTTTGATCTATTTGTGCAGCGGAGTGTAGATTGGCTGTTTTGGACGACATGGCTGAACGGTTCGAACAGGTGCGAAAGCGCGAAGGGCTGACGCAGGAAGCCTATTCGCAACGACTGGGAATCAGCCGAGGCGCCTATCAAAACTATGCCAAGGGCGGACGTGAGATTCCTTCGTCCGTGCTCGCCGCCCTGCTTCGAGAATTCGAGGTCGATCCATACTGGATGCTGCAGGGCGATGACGCTGGCGCATCGACCGAAAAGGAGCGACTGCTCGTAGAAAACGCAGTCCGCATCACGGTTTTGCTCCAGCAGGCCTACAATCGCCGAGGTGTCGCCACGGATCTTGAGAAGCTCCTCAATGCAGTACCGTTTGCGGCATTCTACCTGTTCGACAAACGCAGCGCCATTGAAGACGGTGACGCTGTCATCGAAAATTTTGCTTCGACTTGAAGAGAGGAACAACGGCGATGAAACTGAATTTCGATCCCGATTACTACGCCAAGGTTCAACACGGCTACATGGTCCATGAGCACTCACGCGCAGGTTATGTTGCGCTAACGCCATTTGTGGAAAGTTTGAATCGGGGGATTCCAGTTGGCGGTGATTTGTGATTCCATCTTTTGAGGAGGAATGCATCATGCCAGCACCGTTACCCAAGGCCCTGCGGGATCGTTTTGGGCGATTAATCAGGGAAGGATTGAGCGGGCGGGCTGCGTCCCGCCGATTGCATGTGTCCGCAGCGACAGGCGTGCGCTGGGCGCAGCAAATCCGCAGTGTCGGTGCCGCCGCAGTTGCCCCGATGGGTCGACCATCGGGGACCGGTAAACTGGCGCCTCATGTGGAGTTTTTTCGCGAACTGGTGACGCAGGACCCGGACATCACGCTGTTTGAGCTGCGTGACGCACTGGCCGAGGCCGAAGGCGTC
>JBKEEC010000235.1:0-3914 GCA_047975785.1 Sphingomonadaceae bacterium
AAGGCCAGAATCCGACGTATCATAGCATCCGCCTGAGCGCCCTCAGCACTGTCATCCGTGCAGTCAGAATGGCAATAATCAGTCCGAACACCGGCACAGCACAAATCAGCATCCAGTCATACCAGTGCAGACCACCTCCAGCAATCATGCCGGAATCAAGTGCAGAAAACTGCCGGCCAAGCAGGAATACAATCACCAGCCCCAGAGCCAGACCCGCCAGCCCGCCAATGGCTGCGTCCAGGGCAACCGAACGCTCGAATATGCGGGCAACCTGCCGATCTGTCCCGCCAAGCAGGTGAACAATCTCGATTGTGTCACGATTATTGTCCAGCGCGCTACGCGCTGCCAGCCACACCGCAGCAGCACTGGTGACTGCCAGCAGCACGACCAGAGCAATCGCCAGCCATTGTAATGAAGCAATGGCGGAAAAGACCGGCCCAAGCCAGGCAGACTGGGCATCAACCCGTGAAGCCGGTGCAATTTCGGCCAGATTGCTGCGAATCTGCTCCAGCAGCAGGTCATCCACCGGGCTGCTCATCCGCACATCGAACAGGGCCGGAACAGGCACTGTCTCGTCATCCAGTCCGGTGCCGAGCCATGGCTCAAGCAGCTGATCCAGTTCCTCATCCGATACACGGTGAACAGATGTAACACCGGACATGGATGCCAGCCCGGCCGCAACCGCATCCGCCTGCTTCTCCCGCGCATCAGGCAATGCCTCGACAATCTGCACCGTAACCCCGCCCGACAATTCGGATCGGGCCGCAGAAGCAAGATTGCTGAGCGCCAGCCCTCCGGCTGCAGCGGTAACCGTCAGGGCAACCATAATCGCGATCACCCACGCCATTGGCCCGGCCAGTCTTGTCTGGGGCAGCAAACGGGATGCACTCCCCTTGCTGAAGAAGGTGTGCTCAACCTTTTCCGGCTTGTTTCCGGTGTCAGTATCTGAACTATCCGTCACGCATTGTTTCCATTTCTCGGAGATCTGCGCGGCGGAAAGCGCAAGGCCCCCGTCGGATCAAACAGATTGCCTTTATCCAGTCTCATGATCAGCGATTCGGGCACTTTTTTGAGCAGATGCGCATCATGGGTCGCCACCACTACTGTTGTTCCGAGCCGGTTTAACGCTTCGAACAGGCGCATCAGTTTCAGCGCCATATCCGGATCGACATTGCCTGTCGGTTCATCTGCCACCAGCAGATCAGGCCGGCCGATCACTGCGCGCGCTATCGCCACTCTTTGCTGCTCCCCGCCAGAAAGCGTCGCTGGCCGTGCATCGGCGCGGTGCTGCAACCCGACCCATTCCAGCATATCCGAGACGGGGCGATGCAATTCGGCTTCAGGAACTCCGGAAACACGCAGAGGCAAGGCCACATTATCATAGGCCGACAAATGGGGCACAAGACGGAAATCCTGAAAAACCACGCCGATCCTGCGACGAAAGCCGGGCAATTTGCCTCGTGGAAGAGTAATGACATCCGTGCCAAACATGCGGATAACCCCGCGCGAGGGACGCTGCGCCAGAAAAAGCAACCGTAATAGCGATGTTTTGCCCGCACCGCTGGCGCCGGTCAGAAAATAAAACCCGCCCGGTTCAAGCGTGAAGGAGACATCGCTCAGCACTTCCTTTCCGGTGCCATAACGCAATCCTACATTGTCAAAAGTGACGATTTCGCCCGTTTCGGCGGTCATTTGTCAGAATTATCCTTGATCTACTTCGTTATTATGGCGCTTCAGCCCTCTGGAGCCAACGCCTATAGCGGGCCTTCGATGTGGAAAAAAGTCACTGTCACAAGCCCCATGGCCAAAGCAAGTCTTGTTGCGATTCATAGACCGGCCTAAGGCTATATTCATCATGATTATTGCCTGCCCTGCCTGTTCCACCCGTTATGTTGTGCCTGACAATGCCATCGGCCCTGAAGGACGGTCCGTGCGCTGCGCCAAATGTCGGCATAACTGGTTTCAGGAAGGTCCTGAAGCCAGCACACCTTCTGCTCCTGCGCGCATGTCGGTTTCTACCGCGCCAGAAACAGCGCCAAAGACAGCACCACAGGCAACATCCGACAATGCCAATCGGGTTACGAACGAAGCTGCCCCTGAAGCGGACAATTTCAAAGATACGCCGCCACCGCAGCCGCCCGTGCCCGATGTTCGGGAACAGGCGAGCTGGCCATCACGCTCCGGCCCCGCCGAATCGTCTGCCAGCCGGGCGGAGCAACCACCAGCGCCCCCTTCCCCCCCATCTGCGTCTGGACCGGCTCCAGTATCAGAAACGGCACCGGTTTCAGAAACGGCGTCAGAAGCGAATCCTGCGCCTGCCCCCACTCCTTCTTTTGTCTCGCCCCCCTCATCCAGACTGGCCCCTTCGGGAGACATTTCCCGGTTCGAATCCGAACCTCCCTTTCGCTCCCGACGCAATCCGCTGAAGCTGTGGACTATGGCGGCGGCTGTCTTCGCCGTTTTTGCGATCGGAACCATTGCCGCTGTCAGTTTCTGGGGTTTACCCGAATGGGTGCCCGTTGCCCGACCCGATTTTGGACCAAGACAACCTGATCTTGTGCTGGAATTTCCGGCCAGTCAGCAGGACAGGCGCACCCTGCCCAATGGCACTGAATTTTTTGGCGCCAGTGGCACGGTCACGAATATCGGTCAGGAAACCCGCACAGTCCCGATGATCGTCATCAAACTGCGTGACCAGCGTGACAGGGTTGTGCAGAACTGGGTAGTTACACCGCCAAGAGCCGAACTGGCTCCGGGGGAAAGCATGGCGATTAACGAGGCCGTGCTCGACGTTCCACGCTCTGCACGATACGCGGAAATCGGCTGGAAACCGGACTGATACCAACCTGCAATGATGCGCGCATATCCGCAGGTTGAACACCCATACGCGCGCTCGATGAACTTGCCTCATGCCACCTGCTACAGGCAGAAGTGATGCGGCCTGCAAGCAATCGCTTGCGAAGGTCAATTCCCTTTGCTAGTGGCGCTCGCCTACCGCGGGGCAATCCTGATTTTGCCCCGGCAGACTGGGTGCGGTCGTGGCGGAATTGGTAGACGCGCAACGTTGAGGTCGTTGTGGGCGCAAGCCCGTGGAAGTTCGAGTCTTCTCGACCGCACCAATATCCTTTGAAAAATAAGGATAATTTCGGGGGTTTGGCACAATTTGGCACACTGCCTTTGCTGCCAAGCGTTCAAAAAATGCGATGACTGGGGCCGAAAGAGCCGGGTCGCTACCGGATTTTTCGGGGGCGGCCGATACGGCCTATCGGGGAGTCTTCACTGCTGACCTTCGCCCACTCGCGGGCAACCTCGGGGAGCCATCGTGGGCGCGCCAATGCAGCGACGCGTGGCGGCAACTTTTCGGGACATTGCGACACCATTCGGCAAATGGTGCTTTCAGAATAGCCCAGAAACCTCGACAGCTCTCTTGGGGTCCAGAGTCTATCATCCTCCATCGCCGGGCTTTCCCGCTTGGTAATCCCTACGCTTCTGACCTCCCGTTTCGACGTTCATGACCATCGTGGCTGACAAGCCTTCGTCATCGGGGAACAGCGCGGCGCTGATCGGACAAAGCGGATCATCGATACGCACACGCAGATACTCGCGCGGCGGGTCGCTGCGCGACTGTTTTTCCCATGCCTCGCCTATGGCCTGCCATCCGAGCATGACGCGGAACGCCGGGGCATTGTTGCTTACCCGGTTATCGTTCGGGACGAGGCGCAATTTGCGCTGGATGGTGAGCGTGTTGATTTCCACTGAGAGTTGACCCGGGATTTTCATTGAGAAGTGACCCGGGTTGCGGGGTTGGTATTGTGCTCAGGTTTCGTGTTTGGTCAAGGGTTTGACGATCTCCTTTTTCTGGTTGCTGCTGGCGGACGAGGCCTTGAAGCGGAAGCTGTCGTTTCCGGTCTCCA
>JBKEEC010000236.1:0-1777 GCA_047975785.1 Sphingomonadaceae bacterium
ATGCGCGATGTGAGGGCTTATACCATATTCTGATGAGTTTGACTCATCGGGATATGATCAGGCCCGCGCGGCGCATGAGCGGAGCAGATCCTGTATGCGTCAGCATTAACGGGATTGCGTATTACTCGTCAAGAATCGCGGGTATAACACTTAATTTTGCCCGATAATTGCCAGGGTCAGGTCTCATTGAGCACATGACCGTCAATTGCCGCCCAGCCAAAGGCAGACACATGGCCCGCGCGGTGCGCTGTCATTCCGCCAAGGGCAATCACCGGCATCTGGCAATAGCGTGCCAGAAGGGAAAAACGAACCGGGCCAAGAGGTTTTGCCTCTGGATGCGATCGGGTCGGATAAACAGGAGACAAGAGCGCCGCATTCGCTCCTGTCCGGTTGGCCTGTCCGATTTCTGCCAGATTATGCACAGTCGCCATATGGATCAGGCCGCTTGTTCGCGGGCGTGGCGGGCCGTAAGTGCCGGCAGCCCCCAGCATTCGGGCGCGACTTGCATCGCCTGCCCAAACGGCCATGTGGCCATATATTCCCGCCTGCCTGAGCACAGAGCGAAAACGGGCGAAGCGGTCCGCATCAGGCAAATGATAATGACGGAAGATTATTCCGCTTCCGCGTGGCAATCGCGCAAGGGCCTGATCCAGTACACTATCATTGCGCTGGTCAGAAATCAGCCAGATTTGCGGGAGGGGCTGGCGCATGGTCATTCAGCCGCTATAGCGCTGCGCCATGGAAAGTGCAGCCACAAGACGTAACGCCGTTCTGGGAAATATTGCCGCTGCCTGCAAGCAATCCAGACGAAACGCAGACGAGGTAACGCTGATCGCAATCAGCAAAACCCACCCTGCCGAAGCAATTGCTCCGCTTATTGAGGCGGGGCAGGGCCATTTCGGAGAAAACCGCGTGCAGGAAGCGCAGGCCAAATGGCCGGAACTGTGCGAGAGGCATGGCGGGATCACTCTACACCTTGTTGGCCAGTTGCAATCCAACAAGGCAGAAGATGCCGTTCGCCTGTTTGACTGCATCCATTCGCTTGACCGGCCCGGCCTTGCTCATGCTCTGGCAAAGGCGATGGACCGGCTGGGCAAGCAGATCCCCTGCTTCGTGCAGGTCAATATTGGCGCGGAAGATCAGAAAGGCGGCTGCCCCATTGAAAGCCTGCCCGATCTGCTGACACAAGCTCGCGAAGCCGGAATTCCCCTCGCAGGGCTGATGTGTGTGCCGCCCTTCGGAATCGAACCGGCGCCCTTCTTTGCCCTGCTGGACAGGCTGGCGGCAGATCATGGCCTGACAGGCCGCAGCATGGGCATGAGCGGCGACTATCAGACAGCCTGTATGCTGGGGGCAACCCATGTCCGGGTCGGCACGGCCCTGTTCGGTCAGCGCGATTAATGGGTCCTGACCCTAAACCGCAATCGGCGCTTTCAACGCTCCCTGAGGAGCATAATCCACGACTTCGAAATCGGATAATTGATAATCAAATATACTATCCGGTTTACGATTGATTGTCAGCAGCGGCGAGCCTTGCGGAATACGTGAAAGCTGTGTGTCCACCAGATCCGTATGGTTGAGATAGAGATGCACATCCCCGCCCATCCAGACAAACTCGCCCGGTTCCAGCCCGGCCTGCTGGGCCAGCATCCTCTGCAGCAAGGCTGCTGACCATAAATTGAAAGGCAGCCCCAGAGCAACATCGCAACTGCGCTGGTAGAGCAATCCGTTAAGCTTTTGTTCCGCCACGTGGAACTGATAGGTCTTGTGGCATGGC
>JBKEEC010000237.1:0-2208 GCA_047975785.1 Sphingomonadaceae bacterium
TAATTACGCGCAATCAGTTCGCGCATACGCTGCTCTATCGCGGCAACATCGTCAGGCGTGAAGGGGCGATCATAGGCGATATCGTAATAGAAGCCATCCTCGATGACCGGGCCGATTACCATTTTTGCAGTCGGGTAAAGCTGCTTTACCGCGTGCCCCACCAGATGGGCGCAACTGTGGCGGATAATCTCCAGTCCATCCTCATCCGCAGGCGTGATAATCTGGAGTGCAGCATCGTGATTGATCAGGTCACACGCATCGACAAGACGCCCATCAACCCGGCCCGCCAGCGTTCGTTTGGCCAGGCCGGGGGCAATTGCACGCGCGACTTCGGCCACTGAGACCGGCCCTTCAAAGGCGCGCCGCTGCCCATCAGGCAGGGTTAGCGTAAGACTGCGTTTGCCAGCATTGTGATCCGGAATATCATTCATGGCCGCCCCCGATGATCTGGCATGGCCCAGGCCACGGCGTCATGCGGGTGCAGGCTTTCGAGGTGCCGGACATAGACTTGCGCATTGCTGTAATCCTGCAATGCAGCTTCGATCCGGCGCGCAGCATCTTCAACGAACATCAGATTCTGCCCGTTGAGAACAGCAAAAGCCTGTTCATCGGCCCGCTTGACCGCGGTCTGCACCGGAGTGCCCACGGCAGCCTCGATCCGGTCGATCAGCGTAAGCAGGCCAAAGCTGCGGACGCCGTTATCAATCGCAACCGTGACCTGCGCTTCGCTACGCTGGCTGTGCGGCGTCGCCAGCGTTGCATTATCACGCAACCATTCCGCGACAACCCCCGGAACCACCGCGCTATTCTGGCCAAAATCTTCAAGAAACCTCTGTTCGATGATCTGCCTTGATAATGCCGCCGAACAGGGGCAGGTCGATGAATAACCGATGCGCACCTCGGCCGCGCAGGCGAATGTTCCATCGACAAGCGAGGCATCAATCTGCACCGGATATGCCTTCCAGCCCGATAACCCCTCGGTTACCAATGCAGGACGGCGCACCAGCAAATCGAAAGCCATGCGCAGGCGCGCATTTTTGCTGCCACAGTCCTGATGACTCTCGACCATTTGGCCAAGCAAACGGTTTAGCCCCGTCGGGGTGAGTGGATCACCCTCGGCCAGCCCATCAACCAGACGATAGAGACGGGACATATGAATGCCCTTCACATCCGGAGAAGGCAGATCGACCTGCGCATCAATCCGCGCCTGCAGATCACGACGATACCCCGGCTCGGTCACCAGCACGGGCAGATCGATACTTTCCATACCTACCCACGCCAATGGGCTACGAATTGGGGCAATATCGGAAAGGGAAACATCAGGAAGGTCAGAAATCATATTCAATTCCGTTTGAGACGCCGGCCTGTTGCCAGCTCAGTGCATGGGAAAGAGGTTCGCCTGATCAGCGAGACGGTGACACCGAACCTTCAGGGCCTGATAACCAGGCTGCCGACGGTGCGATGTCAGGGCATAGTTCGCTGGTTCACGTTACTGCCGCTCCTTGCCAGCCGGCTGGCAGTCAGCGCATTGGCCAAGAATTTCAATGATATGACGATCGGGGATAAAGTTTTCCCTTTTAGCAATCTTGCCAATCATGCCGCGCAGATCAGGCACGTCCAAAAGACGAACACGGTGACAATCATCGCAGATCATGCAGGCATCGACTTCACCATTGCAGCACATATAGGCATTGAGGGTTTCGATGCGCCGCACCTTGCCCCGATCAATCAGGCGCCCCAGCGTCCGATAGACCTGGTTGGCGTTAAGCGATGACCCGGCCTGACACGTCATCTCCGCGATATCGTAAGCACTAAGCGGGCGACTGGATGCGTCCATCGCATGTATGACAAGCGCCTCGGTTTCCTCCGATGTGCGTCGTCGTGCCGGCGATTTTTGAAAGGATTCCACCTCGTTTGTCATCACAGCTTCGTGGGGTTGGGAAGGCCTGCATAGACCGTCGCTGCATCGAAAGCGGGTTCAGTCTCGGTGTGGATCAGGCGCGCCGGGCCGGATACACCATCGGAAGCCGGAAGTTCCACCTCGCGATAAAAACAGGTCTTGAAACCTACATGGCAGCTGCCTGGCCCCTCAACCCGCACAAAGAGAATTACGGCGTCCTGATCATCGTCGATCAACAGACGTTCAACCTTCTGGGTAAAGCCGCTATGTTCGCCCTTGCGCCATAACGCCTCGCGGCTGCGGGACCA
>JBKEEC010000238.1:0-20029 GCA_047975785.1 Sphingomonadaceae bacterium
CAGGAACGAATTGGCCGACCGACCGGGCGATGGGGCGCAGTAAAGGCCCATGCAAAAAGTATATCCCGAAGGACCAGGCTGCGATCAGTTTTAGCCAGCGTGCCGTTTCTGGCCGCATATCGGGCGACCATCGATATAGCCAGACAATCATCAGGGCGGCCAGCGCCAGTCGCAGGACATAAAAGCCGCTCTCCCGCAGGGAGGTGAAGCCCAGATAATCAATATGTCGCCAGTCCAGAATCGCAATAAAGACTGCCGCAACAAGCGCAATACAGGCTGCCATGCGAACATGCCGGTTCAGGAAATCAACACGGGGCTGAACATTTAATCCTATGATCATGCCCACAGTGTAGACTCCGCAATAATAGGTGAGCATGGAAAGTGTCACTTCTGTCCCTGTGCGTGAAACAAACAGAGGCAAAAGAATAATGACAGCAATTATCCAGTGGTAGCGCCTGTCGTTAAGGGCGATCATCAATAGCGGGCTGACAAGGTAAAGCACCAGTATCACCGGAATATACCAAAGCGTATTCCAGGCCTCACCCAGCATGATATTATATGCCAGCAATCCGGCAATATCGGCAGGGGTGCCTGCCGTGCCATGCCGCAAGGCATTGGCAGAAAGAAGCAGGGTAATGACAATGCTGATGATGGCATAGGGCAGGGCAACATGTGTCATGCGTGTCCGCATAAAAGTCGCGTGCGGCTTGCCCGACAGAATATGTGCGTAGAGCACACCCGATATCAGCGCGAAATAGATGGTGGAATTGTGTGATACCAGGTGGAGGCCGGTGCGCACGGCTTCACTGCTGGCAGATAGCGGGCCAGCCAGTCCCTGCAAAAGCATGGCATTGCCCGCATGGATTAAAACCACTGTCAAAATCGCAAACGAACGGAAGAAATCCATATATTCCAGATACGCCTTGCGCGTTACTGGCTGAATGTCCTCGTCAGTTTGTGAGATTGCCTGAGTTGTTGCCATTGTAATCCTGTCCTTGCCTGTCTGCCCTGCCTGCCTCATCAATTGCCTGCGGATTGACGCAAAAGCTGTTTGACAAGTTCTGACGGGTGTTCGCGCTCCATCATGGTTGCTGGCGGGGTGGGGCAGCACATTTCGGGATTGATTGTGCGGGCGTGATGAAGTGCAGGAATATTGACCCAGATACACAGACATGCAGCCACCAAAATCCATGGGAGAATGCGCGGCAGAGCCGGCACAGCGGCGAGGCACAGGGCCACAATCCATTGCGGGCTGTAAAGCAGGGCCTCATCCGGGTTGAAGTAGAGATAGAAAAGCATAAGCGCGGCTGCGGCGATAAGTAGCCCTGCCACCAGCGACCTTTCATCGGATTTGATCGAGCGGATGATTCCCGTAATGAGCAGGCTGGCAGTGGCAAAATATGCTATCAGATTGAGAGGGCGGGCAACCATTTCCATCAGGTCTCCGGCAACAAACCGGCAGCGAATGAATTCCATCGGGGCAACAAAGGAAAAGATCAGACAATTGACGAGATAGTTGCTGATCGTGGTCCAGTCCGTAAAATTTCCCCAATTCGCATAGCGGGACAGATAGTTTTCATGCCAGACTGCCCCTTGGCTTCCTTCTGCCATCAGGGCTGGCAACAGGACGCCGATCACACCACCAATTGCAGGAACAAGCAGAACTGACAGGATATATCCTGCCTTTATTCGCGGCATCTGATGCCAGAGGCAGGAATAGAAAACAGCTATAAAAGCGAGGGCCGGGGCATTGGCTGTGGCGAGTATGAAGCTCAGGACTGCACATAGTGTTGCACAGGCCAAAGGTGCAACAGGAGCCGTCCGGGCAAGAGTGGGAAAGCACAAACAGGCGGCAATGATAGCCAGAACCGTTACGCCATATGTCTCGATAATGCCGAACATGGTTGCCATGCCAAAGGTCGCGAGCACCAGAACGGTCATGGCTGCGGCATGACGGCCGGGCAAATTTCGCTGACGCATGAACAGGTAAATCAGGGCGCTGGCAAGAGCCTGGATAAACGCCAGAGCAAAGATACCTGCAAGGAGAGGCGAAAAACCCAGCCAGATCAAAAATTGCGAGATTATGCTTATCAGTAAAACGGCCAGAGCGTGTTTATGCACACGAAGACCCAGAAATGTACCGCTTTCAAGCGCCTTCCCATAGGTTGCCGGGTCGGCTCCCAGAATGCAGTTATTAACCAGAATGGCGTTATGGGACCATTCCAGCCGATAGAATGACACAATCAGAACGGCGAGGAATAGCCCTGCACCATATATACGGTCGTGCCGATTGAGCATCGACCATTCGGCTCGCCATTGGTGCAGCACAAACTGCAGGCTGAATACAGACGGAGACTGCGTCACCATGCGATGAGTGTCAGCGCAATAACGGCCAGACAGCATAGCTGGCTGATACGGTCACGCACTGTATATACCATAGGGTCCTGATTGATCTTGCCCCGATTGGCCAGCAGGATAAGGCGGATAAGCCAATAGACCATCAGTGGCACGATCAGCCACAGAACACGGGGATGCTGGAAGTTTCCGCTGACTTCGGGTGAGCCGATATATCGCACAAATATCGCCACCGAGCATAGGGCAGAGGCCCCGGCAAGAGAGATCATGACATGGAAATCTTCGATCCGATAGGCGCGCCCCGGCATTATGTCTGAATCCGGCGCCCCATCTGACATAACGGACAATTCCGAGCATCGTTTGATGATGGCGAGTGAAAGAAACAACAGGCAGGAAAAGCCAAGTATCCAGTCCGATGAATCCAGCCCGACCAGATTGGAGCCGATTGCCTCATCCCCTGCAATTACGCGCATGACATAGAGGCAGGCGATTACAACAATATCCAGCCCCAGCATACGCTTGAAGATCAGGGTGTAACCGATGGAGCCTGCCAGATAAACGACCAGACATACGGTAAAACTGATTGGCAGGAGCATGGAAAGCCCAAATCCGGCCCCGACAAGGGCAAGCATCAGCAAGATTCCCGCTGTCTCCGAAATATCGCCTCTGGCCAGCGGCCGTTTCCATTTGAAATGATGGGTTCGGTCCGAATGAATATCGCGCAAATCGTTGAACACGTAACTGGAGGAAGCTGTCAGGCTGAAAGCCAGAAAGGCCGTGCACGCATCCAGCATGTCCTCAATTTCAAATTCATGGCTGATGAGCAGAGGAACAAAAATCAGAAGGTTTTTGGGCCATTGATAAACACGAATAAGGGACAAATATGCCCTGATCTTGTGAGCGCGTTGAAGCAGCCAGTTTTCTGGCACGACAGGTTCGCAATCATTACTGATTGTTGTTGGCATTGGTCACCCCACCATGTTGCAGGGACCAAAATAGGCAGAAACGGCGTAAATCAGCGCATTCTATTCGGGGGTAGCCTGTAATCAGGGGCAGCAGGCCCATTGGGGGTAGTGCTGGTGTCGATAGGGCTTTTAATTACAAGCCTGCCCATTCTCAATCTCGCAGGTGCAGCATTTTGTGTTTCCATGCCGTCGCCCCTCTTATGTCTGACATAAAGGCAACGGAAAGGAAAAAGAGTAAATGGTTAACAACAATAGTAAAAATTTCTGAAGCCATATGAGTGCCCCATAAGCCAATACCTCGTTGACTATTGTGCAGTGCCGAATCAGGACTCCATTTTTGCGAGTGATTCGCGCATTAAAATGTGGCCGGGCAGCCACTCTATGTCGAGTTTATACAATATTCGGGATGATTCAGGCGCGTCAGATTCAAAGAAAATTTCTGTCATAAAAAATATGGTGACGATTGAAATCAAATACGCAAATCATTGATATATAAAGATTATATTTTTTGTCTTCGGGAAATATCTGGCGATAGCCGTTAGGCTGAATCATCTGAAAAGGGGTAAAATACTCGACACATTATCGCTCTCCAACTAAGATTAAGGGGTATTACGCAGTTGGGGCCCGTTTTGTTACCAGGATGAACCGCCTGACGTGATGCAGCAAAAATGAATGACATTTTACGGGGTCGCGTACTTCTTTCCTTATTGAGAAGGTACCCGACATGCTTAACAAAGAACAGATTAGCGTTTCACTGGTATGTGCCAATTCCCTGGTTAGTGAGGGACTGCGTCGTATTCTCGACGAAAAAGAATTTGCTGTTGGCAGTTCTTTCAAAAATAGTGATGCCTTGCTGAATGGCGATTTGGGGTTACCGGAATCGCCGCCGTCAGAAATGATCCTTATTGATGTCAGCGCAGCAAGCAAACTGGAAGAAGAAGTTTCTGCACTGCATCAGAAATTCCCCAATTCCAGACTGGTGCTTTTGACTGATGCCTTTGAATTTGACCGGATGGTGGAAGCCTTCAAGGCAGGGGCAGATGGCTATATCCTCAAGGAAATTGCCTGTGAATCCCTGATAGAATCCTTGCGTCTGGTTGCTCTGGGCGAGAAAGTACTGCCCGGAGAGCTGGTTAATCATCTACCAAACCAGAGCATCATGACAGCCAAGAAAAACCAGGCTGAAAGTGAGCTGGCAGATTTGCTCTCCGAACGGGAAATTGAAACCTTGCGTTGCCTTATCATGGGCTACCCTAACAAGGTGATTGCCTACAGGCTCGACATCAGCGAGGCCACAGTCAAGGTTCACGTCAAGGCTATCTTGCGCAAATTAATGGTGCAAAACCGTACTCAGGCTGCAATCTGGGCAGTGAATAATGGCATGGATGCCAATGCCGTTTGCGCAACCATTGTCACAGACCCTGCCGAGAAAGCCCGTCAGGTTGACAGCATAGATCAGGATCAGCCGATCCATGCTCTTGCCTGATATTTCCGCCCCTGGCTGCTGTTAAATTCAGCAGGGGCGCAATGGCCGGAAGGCGAAAGAACGAGCCTGCCCCTCCGCATTATGTATGAAGCATTGAGGGGGAGCGGGTATCGTGCCCAATGTTTCAGGCAAACAAGTGGACAGGCCAGATAGAGTCACTATGGCGCCGCGAGATTCAACCTGTCCTGCATCCCGTAAATGGAAGAATGAAGCGGGAGCAATCTTCCGGTTCCTGATCGTCGGGGCTTTCAATACACTCATTGGATATGTGATTATTCTTCTCGCTTTTGCTGCAGGTGCGGGGGATTATCTGGCGAACCTTGTCGGTTTTGCTCTTGGGTGGCCAATTGCCTATTTCTTCCACCGTCGCTGGACATTCCGGCGCACGACCAGACCTTCGCCCATTGAGGCGCTGCGTTATGTGCTGTGCATGGGCATGGCTTACGGGGTCAATCTTGGCGTGATTACACTTGGCCGGTCAGCAGGATATATCAACAACCCGATTGTTCAGCTGGCCGCGATAGGTGCCTATGCGGCAATCTTTTATCTGCTAAGCCGGCTTATTGTTTTTCGGGGAAACGAACAACTTTCGCAGGCTCGTCGAAGTTGATTCTGGTCTCGATAATCGGGCTGGATTCCGTTTTTGCCTGAAGAAACAGCCGCCCGATATATTCTCCCATAATGCCCATAAAAATCGCGTTGATGGAAATGGACATCAGCAACAGGATTGTTGTTGTCGCAAAACCGGCAGGCCATTCCTGACCCAGAACAACCCTGCCAATGATATAAATCCCCGTAAGAAGCAGGCACAACAGGCCGATGACAAGCCCTGAGATTGATGCAAGCCGCAAAGGGAGCAGAGAGTGATTCAATACACCATCTACTGCCAGCGAAACCATGGACTTGAGAGGAAACTTGCTTTCGCCAGCAATCCGGTCTGCGCGGTCATATTCCAGACCAACCTGCGAAAACCCCATGGCGCTGATCAGGCCTCTGAGATAAGGTGTTGTATCATCCACCTTCCTCAATTCATTGAGAATGCGCCTGTCAACCAGCCTGTATTCCCCGGCATTAACGGGTAATTCGTCATTGCTGATCCAGGAAATAAATCTGTAAAATGTCCGGCGCGAAGCCGCAACAAACATGCCGTCCTGCAGTGAGCGACGGATGCCATACACAACCTGATGGCCGGATTGCCAAAGATTGATCATATCCGGGATCAGTTCCGGCGGGTCCTGCAGATCACAATCAATCTGGACAGAGCAATCACCGGATGCGGCCTTGTAGGCACAAAGCAATGATCGCTGATAACCGAAATTGCGGGAGAAACGGATAATCCTGAGCCGGGGATCCTGTTTGGCCAACGCACTCAGAAGGTCGAAAGTCCTGTCTGTTGAATGGTTGTCCGTAACAATGATTTCATAGTCATAATCCGGTAACTGGCTGAATGTTCTGACAATGGCATGATAGGCCCGTTCAACATTGGCTTCTTCATTGAAGGCAGGCACCAGAATTGAAACAAGAGGCTTTACCGGATCAACCATAGTCTGATCGGCGGTATCCACTGAATGTTCGCTCATGGGCTATCATCCTTTCAAGACCGCCTTGCCATGATATTTTTGCTTGCCAGCCAAGGACATCGCGAGCACGCCTTGTATCGCAGAGCAGCACATTGGGCAGATTACTGGCGTGAACAGGCTCCAGTGACACCAGAGTCGGGTCAGCTTCGACCAGTCCCGCGACAGTCAGTGCCACATCTGCCATCATCGGAGCCTGCCCGGTCGCCAGATTGATAATGTCATAGCCTTCCGCCGTGCCGGAACCGACCAGCAGCAACGCCTCGATCAGATCATCAATATAGAGCAAATCCCGCTTGTCATGAGGACGCCTGATATGGATATGCTGCTCCGACAGGCAGGCATCAAGTGTCGCTGGCACGAGAAATCGCAGCGACTGACCTGGGCCGAAAGTCAGGGCTATACGGGCCGTAATGACAGGGAAGGGCAGTCGGGAAGAAAGCATGGCAAGGTAATGCGTGCCGGCCAGCATCGCCATGCCATATTGCGTGACGGGAGCTTCCCGATTGGCTTCGGTATAGGGCAATGGGCTATTTCCGTATTCGGCGATGGTGCCTGCCCTGACGAAACTGGATGGCGGATTTTGCAACTCCGACAATGCCGAAAGCAGATTGCCAAGCGGCTCCAGCACATTGCGGGTCGCCTCCTGGACAGATCGGGGCGTTACCGATGAATCAGGCCGTGTTTCAGCGGCCAGATGAAAGACACAATCTGGCTGGGCCGCTTTTACGCAGGAATATACGGCAGTCTGATTGTTCAGGTCAGCAAAATGGATCACCACCCTGTCTGCAATATCGGACAGACGCCAGAGATCGCTTCCACGTCGCACCAGTGCATGAACCTGTGCTCCATCATGCACCAGCTTGCGAGCCAGATGCGAGCCAATAAATCCGGCAGCACCGGTTATCAGGTAGGACTTTCCCGTCAGGTCATGATCCGGTTCTTCAGTCATATCAGCCTTGGTTCAGGGAATGGAACGATAAATCGGCCACCCCGCGCACGAAATGCGGCCTGCTGTTCATAAATCTCGTCAAAGAAGTTCCAGGCCAGCATGAACAGAATGTCGGGCTGCTCTGTTTCAATCGCCTCGACCGGCTTGATCGGTATGCGAAGATTGGGAGAAAACAGCCCGTGTTTCAGCGGGTTTTTGTCAACCAGAAAATCGAGATAGCTTGTGTCTATTCCGTAATAGGTGATCATGGTGTTACCACGGGCAGATGCGCCATATCCTGCAATCTTCAGCCCCTGAGCCTTCAGGTCAGAAAGCATGGAGCGTAGCTGCGCCCCTGTTTCATCAAAGCGGGTAACGCGAGCATCATAGATTGCTCTGTCCAGCATCCCGGCACTGGCTTCTTCCTTCAGCATTTCTCCAACGACAATCTGGACAGGAAAGCCAGCTTCCTTGCGGGTCATGAAAACGCGCATCGAGCCGCCATGAATATCAGGCAGATATGTCGCATCGGTGACTTCCAGATCAAAAAATTCAGCCAGGCGGACAAGTGAGAGCAGGCTGAATTCGGAAACGTGTTCATGATACATATTGTCGAATTCGGCCAGTTCGAGCATGTCCTTTGCCCGCGGCACTTCAATGATAAATGTGCCGTTATCCGACAGAAGAATGTCAACACCTTCCATGAAAGTATGCAGATCGCCGATATGGTTGAAGGTATTGGTTGTGGTAATCACCCTGGCAGGGCCATATTTTTCCCAAACATCCTGAGCTGTTTCAGGCGTAAAATAGGCGACGAAAGTTTCAACGCCTTTTTCAGCCGCAAGTGCAGCAATATTTTCTGCCGGATCAATTCCAAGAGTTTTGCAGCCCCGGTCATTGCAGGCTGCAAGCAGCAGCCCGTCATTGCTGCCAATATCAACCACCAGACCATCACCTCTGGCCCGTTCCGCTATCACATCGGCAAACCCGTCAAAATGCGTGTGCATCCGCGCTGCACCGGAGGGAACATATAGATAGTGCCGGAAGAAATTTTCCGGAATCTGGTCAGCTACAGCTATCAGGCCACATTCAAGGCATACCTGGGCATTGAGCGGAAAGGCTGGCTGCTTTTCAGACATATCCTCTGGCCGGATCAGCATTTGTGCAGGTGCATGATCTCCGTATTGAAGAAACAGATATGGATCAGGTGCATGGCAGGCGCGGCATGTGTCCATTGTCGCATTGCGCGCACGTTCGGTCTGGCGTGGGTCAAGCATTGGCGGCCTCTTTCTGAAAGGGTGTGGCGGAAAACTGTCGGGCGAAATCTTCAAAACATGAATGCATGTAATCGATCTGGGCATCATCCAGCCCGTGGTGACATGCCAGAAGGATACCGCCTCGCATCACCGTATCCGCAGCAGGATAGCCTGCCGGATTTGCGATGGATTCTATCGACTGCATGGCTGGTTGACGAAGAATATTACCCGTGAATACAGGCCGGGTTTGCACGTCACGTTCTTCAAACCAGATTTGCAGTTCGCGTCGTGTAAACGGGGCATCATTGCGGATCGTCAGCGGAAATGCGAGCCAGCCCGTGCGGGAGTGCGGAAGTTGTCTGGGCAGGATGAACCAGTGCTCATACTGCCTGAAAAACTCCATCTGCCTGCCAAAATTATATTCTCGTGCGGCAATATTATGTTCCAGCTTGCCGAGCTGGACCAGCCCGAACGCTGCGCCCATTTCCGAGGGTTCGACATTGTAACCCAGCTCATCAAACACGAATTTGGCGTCATAGCTGATACCATCGAGCGACACATTGAAACGGTTTTCAATGGATTCGGACTCGACGAAAAGAGAGGATGTCCTCCCCCATGACCGAAGCAAAAGCGCCCGTTCTGCCAAGTCTTCATCCGTGACGCACAACATTCCGCCATTGCCCGCTGCATTAATAACGTGCGAGCCATAAAAACTGGTTGTGCTGATATCCGATCGTGTTCCTGTGCTGGTTCCGCGCAAGGTTGCGCCAAGCGTATCGGCGCTGTCCTCAATCACTTTCAGGTCATAGGCATCGGCAAGTTCACGGATACGGTCCCAGTCGGGCAGATTACCAATCAGGGAAGGGATCATCATGGCGCGGGTTCGCGCAGTGATCATTTCCTCGATCTGATCTACATTGATATTGTAGGTTCCTTCTTCCGCATCGACAAATGAGGGTATCAGTTTGCTGCGCACAATCGGCGCAACGGTGGTGGCAAAAGTCAGGACAGGCGTAATAACTTCCGATCCTTCGGGCAGGTCGAGCAGTTCCATTGCCAGATAGTTTGCAGAAGACCCAGAATTGACCATAATGCCGTGACTTTTGGCAAAAAGAGCCGCCACTTTTTCCTGCATTTCCCGGACTTTGCGCCCCATCTGGGTGGATGTGCGAAGAACATCGACTACGGCAGCGATTTCCTCTTCACCGTGCACTGTCTGACCATAATTTACGCGCATATTGCCACCTTGTCTGTTTGTGGGTCTGTCTGAGGAACAGGAAATTCAGGGTCATTTCCTGCAAAATGGGCAATCTGTGCGCGTGTGATAGCGCGCATATCATCGGCACCATTTGCAAAGGCGCGATACCATTGTGCAGCAAGCGCAATGGCTTCTGTCGTTGAGAGGTGGGGTTTCCAGCCAAGTAGTGATGCTGCCTTGCTGCTATCAAGAGTCAGCATTCCGGCTTCATGAACATCAACGGGCGGTTTGCCAAAACTCACTTTTGCGGCGCCTTCTCCCCAGGCAGACAGAAGGTGCCGGGCAAGGGTTCTGACATCAAGAAATGCGTCAGGCCTTGGTCCGAAATTCCACGCTTGCGCATATCGGGCAGCATGTTCGCCCATCAAATGCGCACCAAGGATGAGGTAGCCGGAGAGAGGCTCCAGAACATGCTGCCACGGGCGGACACTGTCGGGATTACGGATGAGAACATCCGTATTCGCGATACTGGCGCGCATGATATCCGGCACGAGACGGTCAACAGCCCAGTCCCCGCCGCCAATGACATTACCGGCTCTTGCGCTGGCGATCTGGCAGCCATCTTCTGTGCTGAAAAATGATTGCCGGAATGAGTGTGCCACCAGCTCTGCACAGCCTTTGGAGGCACTATAGGGGTCCGCACCCCCAATCTGGTCTGTCTCACGATATGGCCATGGCCATTCATGGTTTTCATAGCATTTATCGCTGGTGACAACGATAACACCGCGTGCATTTTTCATTCTTCGCGCCCGATCCAGCACAATGGCTGTTCCGGTCACATTTGTCTGAAAAGTCCTGACAGGGTCATCATAGGATGGCCTTACCAGTGACTGGGCCGCCATATGGATGACCAGATCCGGATCTACATCGCGACAAGCCTCTGAATATGCTTCCGGATCGGTAATATCTGCGACACGGTGATCTATCATCTCTGCCAGACCAACAGCATTGAACAGGGATGGTCCGTCAGGGGGAGGCAGAGCAATACCCGTAACCTGTGCCCCCATGTCATGCAGCCACAGGCTGAGCCAACTGCCCTTGAATCCGGTATGGCCGGTAACAAGGACATGTTTGCCGGAAAAATAGTCAGGCAAGGTTGCGGCTGTTATGGGCTGATCAGGCATTAACCAGTGTGCTCGCATTATCGGTTGAAAGCACCGGGGCACCGTTATCAAAATCCATCCATGGAGGAAGGCTGGATTGCGCCAGCTTGTTCAGTGTGTCCCTGTCCCGCACCGTGTCCATCGGATGCCAGAATCCCTTATGGAGATAGGCCATCAATTCACCATCACGCGCCATTTGTGTTAGCGGGGCCTGCTCAAGCGGCTCATCATCACCGGAAAGGTAATCCAGAGCGCCCGGTTCAAAGACAAAAAAACCGCCATTGATCCATGTTTCGTGCTTGCGCACTTTTTCAGTGAACTCGACAACCTGATTTCCGTCCAGTTCCAGATTGCCGAAACGGGCAGGGGGCTGCACGGCAGTAACTGTCGCAAGCTTGCCATGGGAGCGATGAAAATCGAGCAGGGCCTTGATATCAACATTACCTACCCCGTCGGAATAGGTGACCATAAATGTTTCATCATCAAGCCAGTCCCGCAATCGGCGCAGGCGCCCTCCGGTCATGGTTGCAAGGCCGGTGTCCACCACGGAAACCCGCCAGTCAATTTTTGATGTGGGCCGGAGCGCCATTTCGCCATTGCCGATGCCAACGGTAAAATCATTGGTCATCAGGTGGAGGTCCTGAAAGAAGCTCTTTATGGACATCGCCTTGTAGCCACAGGCGACGATAAAATCATTGTGTCCCCAATGATCGTATATATCCATCACATGCAGCATGACAGGGCGACCTGCCACCTCAACCATCGGTTTGGGGATGCGCGAGGTTTCTTCGGCCAATCGTGAACCTAGCCCGCCGGCAAGCAAGACTACTTTCATTGGTGCACCTCCTGGAATTGAAAACATGATGCCGGCGCCTCAGCACCGTCGTCCTATGCCTGGAGGGTAGGCGAGCAGAAACGATATTCGAAATGGTCATCGGGGGTAGGCAGCTTTAGCCAATTTGTGTCCTATCGGGCTATGCACACCCCGAATTGCTATTGCTCCTGCACAAACAGCCGGACCTTCCCGCTTTCACCAGAAGGCATGACATCGCGATAGCCCGAATTGATGGCATAATCGGCAAATGGCTGCTCCATCGGTTCTGACATATTGACGATGATAGCTTGCGGGTCTTTCTGCGCCAGAAAACTGTCAAGGTCCTCAGGCGATGTAGTGCGATAATATGGCTGGTCTTCCGGTGAAATATAGGGTGCGACCCGATAGACAAACTGCCCGGCGACAAATTCAGGATATATACGGTAGCCCGCTTCAAGCGCGAGTACCGGCGTCAGGGTGGCCGCATAGGCATTGCGGGTTGGCTGCGCACGACCCGCTGCCTGCTGCATTTCCCTGTGCAGGGAAATACCTTCCCAGTCCCATGGCAATAGCAGGCTGCCAATGCCGGGCAGAATACGGGTGACTGAACCGAGCAAAGCCAATGCTCCCAGAGTCAGCAAGACGGGTCTGATCAGTGTGCTGTCTTCTGACATTGAGCGGGTAACGATTAAAAGAAACAGCAATACGAGGAAAGGCAGTGGCGGCACAAAATATTGAGGGAAGGAGGGGGAAGGAGCAAAGGAAACCAGAATGCCGCAGGCGATAAGCCCCAAAGTCATGATAATAGGCCAGATGTCAGGCATCTGGCGTATTCTTGCGGGCTTTTTGGCCAAGACTATCAGTAATCCGGATATCCCGATTCCGGCAAGGGTGAGCAGGCTTGTGCCTGAAAACCAGATGGATTCAGCAAGCAATGCCTTGTCCTTGATACCTGTAACGGCAGGGTCATCAGAATGTGCCCAGAATGCCGGTTGCAGTTCTGTAAAATAGCGCAGCGTATGGGCAAGGAAACCCTGGGGGTCAGCCGCAAAATGGATCAGGCCCGGCAATGCGCCAACCACACCGCCAAAAGCGAGCGGCAAAAGGCCATATACCAGTCTGGTCCTGAGAGGGCGCTGCATTTTTGCAAGCAGGATGGCTCCTGCAAAAAACGGGGCAAGAAAGATATAATTGCTTTTGAATCCGATTGCGAGAGAAGCAAAAAAACCCGCCCGGAAAGCATCCGATACCGAAGGGTGCGGAGCATGATCAATGGCACGCAACAAATAATAGATGCCCAGAAACGCTAGAGGAATGGGGATAAAATTATTCGTTACCAATATGCCGGGCGGACCAAGCATCAAGGTGCTGCCCAGCAGCATCAGGCAGGTCACAAGAAAGGTCAGCCTGTCAGCCTTGACCTGACGTGCAATAAGCCAGAGAGTCAGGATTGCCAGCAGCCAGAATGCCAGAATCATCAACCGGCCAACCAGCAGATAGTGCCCTGTGTCCGTGATGAAATATAACCCGCCCAGCAGGAAGGGCATGTTTGGCAAATGGTTATAGCCAAAATCGCGATAAAGATCGCCATGACCGAGCTGGCTGGAAACAGCGATGAACAGGTTTTCATCACGATTAAGGGGGTAGGAGAATATGCGTCCGGCCAGTCCGGCCAGCATGGCCGCCAGTATAAGAATGCCTGTCTTTTCCAGCATACTCCATGAACGGAAACCTGTCATCAAAGCGGAAACTTTCACTGCCCTGTTTTCATTGCAATTGTGACCGCATTCAGGGCAGCATGGCGAGGGCTATGATGATGTAATCATTATGGATAGGAATATGCGGATTGGCCTGAAATGATGATTTATCTGTTGCTTATACGCAAAAGGGTTAGACCGCATGACCAGAACCATTGCACTGCGCAAGCTGCTAGATCATGAGCCTAAATTGCAGAAGGTGATGTTTCATTGTGTCTGTCCCAAGCATAGCCATCATACTGTCAGGCCTGGGTGCTGGAGGAGCTGAACGTGTTATAGCACAGCTTGCACGTCACTGGTGCAACAAGAGTTATGATGTTTCTATCATCAGTTTCGATCATGTGTCTGACCCTGTTTATCATACTATGCCGGAAGCAGTCCGAATATACCGGCTTGGAGGCAAGACCGGACGAGGTATTCGCGGCAATCTTGCAAAAGTGCATTCACTCAGGCGTGTGTTCAGGCAGATTCAGCCCGATATAGCCATTTCCTTTCTGACGAAAATCAATCTGATTGCTGCACTGGCAGCATGGGGGACGGTGCCGGGACTTATCTGCAGTGAAAGGAATAATCCTGAGCAACAGCAGGCGCATCCCTTATGGAATCAATTGCTGCGTTTTGCCTATCACCGGGCAGACCGAATAGTCTGCCAGACACGTGCCGTCAGGCGCTGCTTTGCTCCGTCATTGCAAGACAGGATTGTTGTTATTCCCAATCCCATTGCAGGGTTCGAAGATATACAGATTCCGGATTCAGGCCACACAATAGCTGCCGCAGGCCGTTTGACCTGGCAAAAGGGGTTCGATCAGCTCATTACCGCTTTTGCCAAAATCAGTGACACATACCCTGACTGGAATCTGGATATATGGGGGGATGGCCCGGACCGTAGCGCATTGCAGAATCAGATTATGCGCTCTGGCCTGTCAGACCGCGTTACACTCAGGGGAAACAGTCCCTGTCCCGGATCATGGCTGGAGGAAACCAATCTGTTTGTCCTTTCATCGCGCTATGAAGGATTCGGCAATGTTCTGGCAGAAGCCATGCTGGCCGGATTGCCTGTCATTGCCATGAAGTGCGATTTTGGCCCTGAAGAAATGGTCACTTCTGAAGAAAGCGGACTGCTCGTGCCACCCGGAGATATTGATCAACTGGCGGCCGGCATGGCACGGATGATGGGGGATGAGGAATTACGCAACAGATTGGGAGAAAAGGCCCGGATCGCTGCCACTGCTTTCGCCCCGGAGACGATATTCAGGCAATGGGACAGGGTGGTTGCCTCTGTAACAGAAGAAACAAGACCCGGATTGCCTGAGAGCAAGACAGCCAATGTGTCCGGAAAAATTATGGATCAGGCATGATTGTGCAGACAATCCGCATCCTGTTTACTTCTGCGGGCAGGCGTGTCGGCCTGATCGAGTGTTTTCGCAATGCCGCACAGGCATTGGGGGTGAGCCCTGAAATCCATGCCTGCGATATGAATCCCGGTCTGAGCGCCGCGTGCCATATGGCGGATCACTCGTTTGCTGTGCCGCATTGCAGTGACGAGGCCTATCCTGATCAATTACTTTCCTATTGCGAGGAGAACAGGATTGATCTGCTTGTCCCGACGATTGACCCGGAACTGATGGGACTGGCCATGCGTCAGAAGGATTTCGCTGCAAACGGAACCTTTGTTCATGTCAGTAGCCCGGAGGTGATTGCGGTTGTGCGTGATAAATTGCAAACAACCGAAGTGCTGTATCGGGCAGGTGTTCCTGTGCCTCTGAGTGGCACGGTTGACCAGCTACGCTGTGCGCCTCAGGACTGGCCATGGCCCCTGTTCATCAAACCATCGGCAGGCAGTGCGAGCCGTGGTATCGGTATACTGGACAGCATTACCGACATTGCTGAAGAATATAATGAAAAAATGATCGTCCAGGAGCTGCTTTGCGGAGACGAATATACGATCAACATGTATATTGATGCCCAGGGACGCCTTCGGTCTGTCATCCCCCATTTGCGCATCTCCGTGCGCGGGGGTGAAGTCGAAAAAGGTCGCACAGTGCGGTCCCGGACCTTCAGTGACATTGCTGGGCAGATTGCAGGTGCCTTGCCTGGCGCTTGCGGAGTGATGTGCTTCCAGCTCATTGATGACATCAATAAAGGCCCCCATGTTTTTGAAATAAACGCCCGGTTTGGCGGCGGTTATCCGCTCGCAGATCATGCCGGAGGACGCTATGCAGAGAGTCTGCTTTGCCGGGTTCTGGACAGGAAAGAATGCGCATCGGACAGATGGCGCGATGGGACAACTATGATCCGTTATGACGCAGCGATCTATCAGGGTTGATCTCGCAGCACAGGTTGTCGTCTTCGATCTGGACGACACGCTGTGTATGGAACGGCAATTTGCAGTTGGCGGCTTTGCTGCCGCGGGCAATTTAATGAAGCAGGATTATGGCATTTCAGGGTTTGGAGATTACTGCCTGAACCTGCTGGATGCCGGATTTCGTGGTAATATATTCAACCGGGCTTTAGCGCATTTCAGAGTTGATGACACCAGCACCTTGATGAACGAACTGATCAGCCGGTATCGTTCTCACAGTCCTGACCTGACACTTATGCCGGATGCAGTCAGCTTTCTGAACCAGCTCTCAGGATATAAAACCGCACTCATCACTGATGGCCCCGAAGTGACGCAAGCGGCCAAGGTGGATGCCCTTTCGCTGGATCAGCATATTGATTTTATCATTCTTACGGGCCAGCTTCCTGAAGGATATTCCAAACCCCACCCCCATGCTTTTGAACAGGTGATGGAGTGGTCTGGCCTCGATGCAAGTCTGCATGTCTATATTGCTGACAATGCCGGCAAGGATTTTCTCGCACCCCGAAGGCTTGGCTGGAAGACTGTCCAGATATTCAGACCCGGACGTATGCATAATAATGATGCGCCAACACCTGAGCATGAAGCCGATTATCGTATTGCAAGTTTCGAGGAAATTGGCCTCATCTGACGTCTGTTTTGCCAGAAAGAGAGCACCGGGACATTTATACTGTCGGATTCTCCCTGCCGGTATCGCGCTCTCCACCAATCATGACCCGAAGCGTGGCCCACACAATCCGCAGATCGAGCATAAGGCTGGCATTACGGACATACCAGATATCCAGAGCAATCTTGCGATCAAGCGAAAGCAGGGTATTTCCGTTTACCTGTGCCCAGCCAGTCAGCCCCGGCTTTATGGAGCCGCGGATTTTGCCTCTTTTGCCCAGCCGGCCAATTGTTTCAGGCAAAAGCGGGCGCGGCCCGACGAAATGCATTTCACCCCGCATGATATTGTATAGACCCGGCAGCTCATCCAGACGACTTGTGCGAAGGAACCTGCCTGCTGCACTTACCCGATCTATATCAGGCAATAGTTCTCCGTATCTGTTGCGGGCATTATTCATGGTGCGAAATTTGACCATGGTAAAGGGATGCCCGTTCTTGCCTGAACGCTGCTGAAGGAACAGAACCGGCTGCCCCATTGTCACCAGAACCAGCAGTGACAACCCAATGAGAACCGGCAATAGAACAAACAATCCGATCGCAGCAAGCACACTGTCAAAAACGGACCTCATAGACCGGCCCTTATCAGGCGGCCTCTGCTTCAGGTCTGCGTCCGAACATGTCGCGCAAACGCCGGCCCAGACTGCGCAGGTGCCCGCCAAGACCTGCAGGGTGTCGTATATCATCAGAGTAGTAGTCCGAAGAATCGACATAGAACTGGACAGAATCGCCATATCTGTGGCGAGCGTGCTGCGCATAATCGACATGATCGAAAATAATGCCTGATACCTGATAGCTGAGCAGCTCCAGTGCAGCATTCATCTGCTCGATTGTGGTGCGGCCCCAGCGGGCCACCATGACGCTCTGATCAGCAAAATGGCACATGCCACGAGCATCGCGTACGGCAAGTGTTGCCGGAGCATTGATGACAATCAGATCAAACCGTTCGCGAAGTTCGTGGAGCAGGGCTGTCAGTTTGGGAGATGAGAGCAGTGCCGCCGGTTCCTCAACCGGACGATGTGCGCTCAGCAAGGTAATGTCGCGAGTGGAAGGGGAGGCATCGCCTTCCCTGTCTGACGATGCGCCGGAAGGTTCCGGTAACAGACTATCCAGCCTGGCACGCCCGGAAATGATATCAATCAGATCGGGCGAGGGCATGTTATTTTGCAGTTTTTGCAAATAGCCCGGTTTGCGCAGATCAAGATCAAGAATAAGCGTGCGGTCCCCCATCGCGACACCGGCAGCAGCAAGAGCAAGAGATACCGTTGATTTTCCATCACCGGGTAGAGGCGATGACACCAGAATAACCTGCGCATCAGACCCTTCATGCATGGCGCGAATATCACAATATGCTGCGCGGGACACCTCAGCGAAAAGGGATTGCGGATTCTTGATAACCGGACTTTCTTCCGGCTCTGTGGCATCGTGGCCGGCCGACAGAAGCGGCAACATCCCAAAGGTCGGAAGGCCAAAATTTCTTCGCACCTGTGCCGATGTGCGCAGCCGGTCATCCATGAACTCACGCATCAGCGCAATCAGGAAAGCGATAATAATTGACCCCAGAAATGCCAGCACTGTCATCTTCAGAGGTGTAGGTGAAATCGCATCATAATCCGGCACTGCCGGTGATACGATAGAAGAGGATACCCCTTCCATCTGCATTTGTGCACGCACCTGCTCCACACGCGCAGCAATGGCCTTATAGGAATCATCCGCCAGATTTGCCTCACGAACCAGTTCTTCAAGCTCAACAGAATTGGCTGTATTCTGATAGGCCTTGCTTTCGACACTTGCCGCAATGCCCTGCAACCGGGCTGCCTGCGCAGCATCACGGGCCGCTTCGCTACGCGCCATCTGGTTGGATCGCTCAGCATCTGCTGCCATGACGTCCGCCGTTGCGGCTTGCGCGCGCTGGCGTTCGATCATCATATTCTGCTCTACTGTTGCAAGCTGGGATGATACGCGTTTTACATCCGGGTGATTGGGACCAAAGCTCGTGCCCAACCGGGATTGTTCGGAAATCAACTCGGCATGTTGACGTTCAAGCTGCTGCAGTGCGGCAGAGCTTGCCAGCGCGGAACTTCGAATCGAGTTTGCTGCAACTACACCGCTGCTCTGGGCTGAAGACCCTGCGCGCTGCGCGCTGGCTGCTGCGGCCTGCGTGGCAATGCGGTTAAGCTGCTGCAGATCTTCCGATCCCCCGGCACCGACCAGCATACGATGGCCCTGACGGAAATCAGCGACCCGTTGCGCCGCTTCCTTTGCTTCCAGACCGCGCTGTTCCTGCTCTGCTTCCAGATCGGCAAGAAGGTTGGTACGCCGCTCATTACCTTTGGCATTGCGGACCTCGCGCACGGATGGAGAAACCTGATTGGCGATTTTTGCAGCAAGTTCCGGATATCGGGACGTGACAGAAATTTCTATCAGGTCGGAATTTGCTTCAAAGCCAATTTCCACCATTGATAGCAATTTGTTGATCGCCAATTGCTCCAGCTCGGTGCCCGTGGCGCCGGGATTTCCCAATTCTGAAAGAAATTCAGGATCACTCAGCAGGCCCAGATCCTGGATTACCCGCTCTGCAGCTGATCGGGAACTGAGCAGACTTGCCGCATTGGCAACACGCTGTGCGTTGCGTGAATCTTCATCTGCCTGATTGGCGCCGACTTCATTGATAAGCTCCACCTGAACATGTGCAGTAGCGCGATACATGGTTGGCAAAGTCAACTGCCAGATCAGCACGCCCAGAGTTGCAATCGCAACTATGCTGATGATCATTGTCTTGTGGCGCCCTGCAATACGCAGCAAATCCCGAAACGACATTGCCCCGCCAGAGTCATATGCGGGTGGATGGCCGCCAGTAATACCTCCTGGATAAGTCCCGGAGCCGGAAAATCCGGCAAGGTCAGTATTTGCGTATGGCGTTAGTGCATTTTGCATCCAACTTTTCCTGTATACCCCTGTCATGCCGGAAACGGGCGACATTTCTCATCATTGATTATGAGGCGTTTTACGGGCGTATCAAAACGCGCAAATGTAGGAAAACCGTTTCTTTCAGGTTAGCCCTTTTGCGCCGATATTGATCGGGACGCGGTTATTTCTTGGTAGAGAGCCAGATGGTTTTGTGTGCATCCTTCGATGGAAAAGCACCTGCTTTTGGTCAATGCACCGCGAGAAAGGGACTGATAAAGGGCACTATTCATCAGCAGGCTTTTGATAGCGCCAGCCATATCTTCAGGACTGTTTACAGATGCCAGCAAGCCGTTTTCCCGATGGCCGACCAGTTCACAATTTCCCGCAACATTGGTGGCGATAACAGGCAGGGCGGCAGAAAATGCTTCCAGCATGGCCACTGGTTGCCCTTCATACAAAGAGGTGTTCAGATACAGATCTGCAGAACGCAGCAAATCGGCGATATCTGTTCTTTCACCCAGAAAAGAGACATGATCGGAAAGCCCCATATTTTGGACCTGACTGCGCAAGCCTGCCAGGTCTTCTCCGCCCCCTG
>JBKEEC010000239.1:0-36436 GCA_047975785.1 Sphingomonadaceae bacterium
AACCTTCCGGTAGAATCGCAACTTGTGCTGCCAGTCTGGGGCGGTGTCGGCCTGGTTGTCTTTTTTCTCTCCGGCTATCGCAAAAGCCATGTCGGGCGCGGTATTATTGATGTCCATGAAGAGGATAGCGATGTTCCGCCGCTGCCGGTTCCGCCTCTGCCATCTTTCGAGGAAGACCAGAACTGACGGGTGTTTTCCGTCCGGTATTTCCCGTTCAGGGGCAATTGACGGGGCGCGGCGTTAATATTCTGCGCCCTGTTTTTGTGCGTTGCAAAATATAAACCATATGACGGCGTCAGGGTCCAATATCTGTCTGCCCGGAAGAGATGAATCCTGTCTCCGGGCGAGAAAATTCCTGTAATTACAGGACTCTGTGTGCCAGCCAGGGAAAGCCTGATCCGCTTCGTTCAGGGCTTTATATTCTGGTAAGGTTTACACAATCGCTGTCCAGTTTTGGGACCGGGCAGATAAAACCAGAGTTTTGGCCTCTAAGGCTAACGGTATATTCACCCTTTTTGGCGAGAAAGCCATCCAGAAACCGCGGGTGTGCATGTGAGGTCGCTCCTCATCTGCATGGATAGCCCGCTTATGGCCCAAGGATGCGCATTCATGCCAAAGTTACCATTTTCTGTCATTCTTTCCAGCACTGCGGCTATGGGATTATGCTTATCCGGCTGCGCAAGCACCGGAGGCACCGAGCTTCCGCCTGCGGCTTTTGTAGCCATGCAGGAAGGACCGGGCGAAGAATATGTCATTGGGCCGCTGGATGAGCTGACTATCCATGTCTGGCGTAACCCTGAACTGGGTGCAGAGAAAATTCAGGTGCGCCCTGATGGCCGCATAACCACTCCGCTGGTTACAGATATGCCGGCTGTGGGCAAGACACCGGCCATGCTGGCCGAGGATATCCGTCTGCAGCTTTCACAATATATCGAAGAACCGCTTGTTTCGGTCATTGTTACCAATTTTGCAGGAGCCTTCAGCCAGCAGGTGCGGGTAATAGGCGCCACGGAAAAACCGGCATCCATTCCTTACCGGGCGAATATGACGGTGCTGGATGCCATGATCGCGGTGGGCGGTCTGTCGGAATTTGCAGCCGGTAACCGTGCGAAACTGATCCGGTTTGACAAGCAGCAGGGACGCCAGCGTGAATATAAACTCAAGCTCGGTGATTTGCTGAACAAGGGCGATAGCCGGGCCAATGTCATGCTGACTCCGGGCGACGTCATCATCATTCCTGAAAGCATGTTCTGAGGATTGGCACGCATCTATGAACGAAGTATTCGAACAGATTCAGGCTGCCGTCCATTCGATCTGGCATCGGCGCTGGCTGGCTCTGGCTATCGCATGGGCGGTGTGTCTGGCCGGTTGGCTGGCTGTTGCCATGATCCCCAACAGCTACGAATCACAGGCACGCATCTATGTGCAACTGGATGATGTCCTGTCACAGCAGATTGGCATTGTCGGTGGTAGCAAGAAAGACATTGAGCGTGTGCGCCAGACACTGACCAGTTCGGTCAATCTGGAAAAGGTTATTCGTTCGACCGATCTGGGCAAGGGTGTGCAAAACCAGCGCGATATGGAAATTGCGGTGGCCTCGCTTGCGAAAAATGTAACCGTGGTCAGCAAGGAAGATAATCTGTTCGAAATCTCGGCCAAAATTGGTCGGGGAGATTTGTCCGACGCCCAGAATGCCAAGCTGGCACAGGATATTGTCCAGAAACTGATTGATATTTTCCGTGAAGAAAACATCGCTGGAAATCGCGGCGAGGTGGCGGATACGATCGTATTTCTTGACCAGCAGCTTGATGAACGCAAGGCAGAGCTGGAAGCAGCTGAACAAGCGCGCGTTGCTTTTGAAGCGCAGCATCCGGAGTTGGTTGGTGGTGCTGAAGGTATTACCAGCAAGCTATCTGCTGCCCGTGCCGAAATTCGCGGAGTCGAGGCTGATCTGGCCGCTGCACAAAGCGCGCTGGCTGCAATCAACGGACAATTGGCGGGAACTCCGCGCACAATCGTTACCCCTGGTCAGGCCGGAGGTGCGCGCGGTGCATTGATGCAGGCGCAGTCGCAGCTTGCCTCGTTGCAAGCGCGCGGATTGACGGACAGCCACCCCGATGTGGTGGCGCAAAAACGGCAGATTGCCCTGTTGCAAAAACAGGCCGCCAGTGAGCCATCCGGCTCCGTTGGCACGCCTAATCCTGCCTATAGCTCGCTGGTTTCCATTCAGGCAGAGCGCGAGTCAAAGGTTCAGGCGTTACAGGCGCGCCGGGCGGCCTTGCAATCGGATATTATGGCCATGGCTGCAGATCAGTCTTCCGAGCCTGCCGTTGCTGCTGAAGCCAACCGGATCAGCCGCGATTACGAGGTTCTGAAAAAGAAATATGATGATCTGCTGCAGGACCGTGAGGATATGCGGCTACGCGGCAAGGTCGAGAATGAGCGCAGCAGCTTCAAGTTTGAAGTGATTGATCCACCCAGCACGCCTCGCGCTCCGGCGGCTCCCAACCGGCCCCTGCTTCTGGCAGGTGTGCTTATGGCAGGCCTGGGTGCGGGTGCTGCTGCTGCCTTTGCCGTCGGGCAGATGCGATCCACTTTCACCACCGCGGCAGGGCTGGAAAAGGCCATGGGTATCCCGGTTCTGGGCACGATTTCGCAGACTTTCAGCGATGTCCAGCGGGCGGCCAGAGCACGACGTATGCGCATGTTCGGTGCGGCCTGTGCGGGCTTGCTGGCGGTTTTTATCATTCTTTTGACGCTTGAATTTGTCCAGCGCGGCATGGTCGCCTGAGGAGCATGGCATGACAGAACATTCCAAAATTCCGCTGCCTGGCTCAGAACCTGAAAAGGACGGGAAAGGCACACAATCTCGCGGGGATTCCCTGTTTGAGCGGGCCAGCGGTGCATTTGGCTTTGATGCGTTTCGTCCGGCGCCTGTGCCCAGGGCACTTGACGACCCGCCGATGAAGCGGGCCAAGCGGGTAGAACGGAAAAAACCGGATACCGCAGGTGGAAAGGCAGATGATCAGGCAGGTCAGGCTCCTGCTTCGAAAATACATGACCGCAATGCGCCGCCGGTTCAGGAATATCCGGCAGAAAAATCAACTCCGGCAGACATTCAGGATGCTCCGCAGGCGGGTAACACCATGCCTGTTCCTGTTTCGGTAGCACCGAATGAAATCACCCTGGTTCAGGGGGTTGAGCCGGTTGTGTTTTCTGGCGAGAAACACCGGGTTGATCGTGCATTGCTGAAAAAGCAGGGTTTCATTGTTCCGGAAAGTGCTGTTTCTGGCCTGCTTGAAGAGTTCCGCATTGTGAAGCGGCAATTGCTCGGCACGGCCCATAGCCGTGGCACCGCAGCATCGCGCAGGGTGCTGGTTTGCTCGGCGCTGCCCGGTGAGGGCAAGAGCTTCTGTGCCACCAATCTGGCAATCTCGATGGCAGCCGAAAGGGACAGCGAAGTTCTGCTGGTTGATGCCGACATTGCCAAGCCGTCCGTGCTTTCTGTCTTTGGTCTGCCCAAGGGGCCGGGGCTGATGGATGTGCTGGCTGATCCTTCTCTCAGGATTGAGGATTGCATTATCGGGACCGATATTCCCGGTCTGTGGATCTTGCCGGCGGGAAGCCACACAAAATCCGATAGCGAATTGCTCGCCAGCGGGCGCACCGGCGCCCTGCTGGACCAGCTGACCATGGGATCGCCCAACCGGATAGTGATATTCGATTCTCCTCCGGTTCTGGCGGCATCACCTGCGGCAGAGCTGGCAAAGCATATCGGTCAGACTGTGCTGGTCGCCCGTGCCGATCGCACCGGGCAACGCTCTCTGGAAGATGCCTACCAACTTCTGTCCGCCTGTCCGGACATTAAACTGCTGCTGAATGCAGCCCATTTCAGTCCGAGTGGCCGAAGGTTCGGCTCCTATTACGGATATGAGGGATAAACTCATGAAAAAGCCTCTATATCTTTTCACAAGCTCGATTCTGGCAGCTTCACTGCTGGGGAATCCTGCGCAGGCCCAGTCATGGGGCGATGAAGTTACCGGCGGAGAGAGCACAAGTGCGCGCGACAGCGCCCAGGCACGCCGGACAACCAACAGCACAACGCGCCCTGTCAGCGTCATACCCTATATCGAGGTATCGCAAATCCTTCTGCACGAACTGTCGCCGGGCGATGACACTGTAACCTATACGCAGGTTGCTGCCGGTGTGGATGCGACTGTGACAGGTCGCAATAATGGCGGGTCTGTCTCCTTGCGGTATGAGCGTAATTTCGGCTGGGGAAGCAATGCCTCGGATACCAGCACCTTGTCAGGTGTGGCGCGGGGCTATGCCTCGATTGTGCCGCAGGCGCTGACTATGGAAGCGGGCGCGATGGCGGCCCGCACGCATGTAGATGGAACGGGCGGGGCAACTCCCGGTTCCCTGTTTGATGCGGATGCCGATAGCAAGGTGTATTCGGCCTATGTCGGGCCGAACCTGCATACGCGCGCCGGTGATGTGCAGGTGAATGCGAATTACCGCTTTGGCTATACCAAGGTGGAAGCGCCGGATGCCTATGTGCCTGCCCCCGGAGCAGCGCCGGTAGATGTATTTGATGACAGCACGACCCATTCTGCCAATATCCATATGGGAACCGCTGCCGGAGAGCCGCTTCCGGTTGGCCTTGGTGTCGGGGCAGGGTTTTATCAGGAAGATATATCCAATCTCGACCAGCGTGTGCGTGACATGCATGTGCGGGCCGATATCAACGTGCCCCTGACGCGCAATCTCGCGGCTGTAGCCGGTGTGGGGTATGAAGATGTCGAGGTTTCGGCCCGTGATGCCTTGCGTGATATTGATGGCAATCCGGTGGTGGGAAGCGATGGCAGGCTGGTGACGGACAAAAGCGCACCGCGCCAGCTTGCCTATGATACATCCGGCCTGATCTGGGATGTCGGTGTATTGTGGCGTCCTTCCACCCGCACTTCGCTGGAGGCGCATGTCGGGCGGCGTTATGATTCCACGACCTATTATGGCAGCTTTGCCTGGGCGCCCAACAATCGCAGCAGCTTCAATGTTTCTGTCTATGACGGGATTATGGGCTTTGGTGGCCGGATGAATGATGCTCTGGCCAATCTGCCGACCAATTTCCAGGCAAGCAGGAACCCGCTGACAGGCGATATCAATGGCTGTGTTTCAGGTGTAAACGGCTCTGATTGTCTTACCGGCGTGCTTGGTTCTGTCCGCTCTGCCGTGTTCCGCAGCAGGGGTGTTGCTGCAACCTATGGTGTGCAAGCCGGACGTCTCGCAGCAACCTTCGGCATGGGCTATGATCGCCGCAAATTTATTGCGCCGGATGGTACAGTGCTGGCGGCGGCCAACGGGCTGACAGATGAAACCTTCTGGATTGCCTATAACCTCGATGGGCAGGTAGGTCGTGACGGATCGTTTTCGGTCGCAACCTATGCCAACTGGTTTGATAGCGGCATCACCAATGCAGGCGCATTCGGATTCGGATCATCTGCAGCATATCGCCATGCAATTACGAGCAGGCTCTCTGCCCGTGCGGCCATAGCTTATGATTTCCTTGATAGTGACCTGTCGATTGAAGACCTTGCAGCCGCATCGGCTTTGCTTGGTCTGCGGTATGATTTCTAAGCTGGAGGCAAAGAATGTTTGATGATTTCTACGGGTTGACAGGGCGGCCATTCCAGCTGACGCCGGACCCGAATTTCTATTTTGAAAGTATCACCCATCGCAAGGCCCTGTCCTATCTGGGCTATGGTCTGGCGCAGGGTGAAGGATTTATTGTCATCACCGGGGAGGTCGGTGCGGGCAAGTCCACGCTGGTTGCCCATCTGATGAAAAAGATCGACCCGGAACAGATGACGGTGGGGCAGATCGTAACCAGCGCCCTTGATGGCGAGGAAATGATCCATGTCGCGGCGCAGTGTTTTGGTCTTGAGGTCGAAGGCCATGACAAGGCTACGGCGATCGGAGCGATCGAGAGCTTCCTCCATGACGAGGCACGCGCAGGGCGCCGCTGCCTGCTGGTGGTTGACGAATCCCAGAATCTTTCAGTCGCTGCGATCGAGGAATTACGGATGTGGTCCAACTTCCAGCTTGGATCGCACCCCTTGTTGCAAACCTTGCTGCTTGGTCAGCCGGAGTTCCGTGATGTGCTCCAGCATCATGAGGAGCTGGAGCAATTGCGTCAGCGCGTCATTGCAACCCATCATCTCGGCCCCATGGAAGCCGCAGAAATCGAACCATATGTGCGTCACCGGCTGGAATGTGTCGGGTGGAAAGGCAATCCGGCCATAGACCAGCGTGTTTATGCCGAAATGTTTGAGCCAACCGGCGGTATTCCGCGCAAGGTCAATCAGGTTATGACGCGCCTGCTATTGCTCGGAGCAGTCGAACAGCGGACCCGGATTGATAACGCCATGCTGGGTTCGGTGCTTAAGGAAATGGAAGGCGACAACGCCTTTCCTGCTGCTGCCCCGCAGCCCATGGCGCCGGTTTTGCACTCTTCCATGTCCGGTCCGGTCAAGCACCGTCTGGCCGAAGCGGAAGCAGGGCGGGAAAGCTCTGCCAGTTTTGATGCCGCCAAGCTGAATGACCTTGCGCCGGATCAGGCTGATAGTGTGTCCGAGATTGCTCTGCAAGACATGCTTGAGGAACGTGACGGCCGGATTGCAGAACTCAGGCAGGCAGTTGAAGAACTGTCCGCCCAGCTTGCAGACCGGAACAGCATAGATGGAAATCAGGATATTCCTGATCGGCTTGCCCGGATCGAGGCCCGCCTTGACGAGCATGAGCAAAGTATCAGAACAACCTTGATGATGATGATTGACTGGATCGAAACGGGCAAGGCACCCCGTTTTGCTGCATAGGAATAAGGTGATGCCTCAGGTCATGTCGAAAAAAGGCATCGTCAGTGGCCTGTCTGTTGATGTGGAAGACTGGTTTCAGGTTGGCGCCTTCGAGAAAGTGATTGATCGCGACAACTGGGATCAGCTTGAGTGCCGGGTTGAACGTAATGTTGAGCGCATTCTGGCGCTCTTTGCCGAAACCGGGGTCAGTGCAACTTTTTTCACGCTGGGCTGGGTGGCAGAACGCTACGGTCCGCTGGTGCGGCGCATCAGCGAAATGGGGCATGAAAGTGCCAGCCATGGCTATGGGCATGAACGGGTGTTCCAGATCGGCCCTGAAAGATTTGCCGATGATATCGACCGTTCACGCAAGCTATTGCAGGATGCCAGCGGCCAGCCCGTTACTGGCTATCGTGCTCCCAGTTTCTCTATCGACCAGCGCACGCCATGGGCGCATGAAATTCTGGCAGAACGTGGCTATCGCTATTCCTCCAGCGTCGCGCCTGTTGTGCATGATCACTATGGCTGGCCTGATGCCCCGCGCTTTGCCTTTCACCCGCTGGCCGATAGTGACCTGATAGAAATACCTGTCACCACTGCCATGCTGGGCAGCAAAAGAGTTGCGGCAGGCGGTGGCGGATTTTTCCGTGTGCTGCCCTATAGTTTCAGTCGCTGGGCGATCCGTCAGGTTATGCAGCAGGATAGCCAGCCTGCTATTTTCTATTTTCACCCGTGGGAAGTAGATCCTCGTCAACCCAGGGTCAGCAAGGCTCCGATCCGCTCGCGCCTGCGTCATTATACCAGTCTGGACCATATGGAGCACAAGCTGCGCCGCTTGCTGGATGATTTTTCCTGGGGCCGCATGGATGGGCTGATCGGGAATGAGGCTGGCCGATTGCAGGAACTTGCGGCATGAATATGGCCTTCGCACCATCATCCGTTACGGTTTCAGCGGTTGACCTGTCCTGTTCCGGTGAAAGGGACAGGGTGGATGAGTTCATAGCTGAAATGCCGGGGAATCTTCCTTTTCACAGGCCCGCATGGCTACTGGCCGTGGCCGAAGGAAGCGGGCAGGCAGCACGCGGCCTGATTGCTGAAAAAAACGGCATGATTACGGGCTGGCTGCCCCTGAGTGAAGTGCATTCGGCGCTGTTCGGACGGGCGTTGGTTTCCAGCGGTTTTGCTGTAGGTGGCGGCGTGCTGGCAGAGCGGGACACAATTGCGAGAATATTGTGTGAAGCTGCACAGGAGCTTGCCGGACGATATAGCTGCTCCACAATAGAATTACGCGGAGGATATTTGCCGGAAGGCTGGCATGTAACCTCTGACAGTCATGCCAATTTTGCGCGTCCGCTGGCAGGCGATGATGAGGCGCAATTGCTCGATATTCCGCGCAAGCAGCGCGCCGAAGTGCGCAAGGGGCTGCGAGAGGATCTGGATATCGCCATCGGTTCTGCCGAGGATGACCGCGGCGCCCATTATGCTGTCTATGCCGAAAGTGTGCGCAATCTGGGGACTCCGGTATTTCCTCGCAGCCTGTTTGATGCGGTGATGGACAGGTTTGGTGCAGATGCTGACATTCTGACGCTTCGCCATCAGGGGCAGCCGGTTGCCAGTGTCCTGTCGCTCTATCATCAGGGCCGCGTCATGCCTTATTGGGGAGGCGGGACCTGGGCTGCCCGACGTTTGCGGGCAAATGACCGCATGTATTATGAACTGATGTGCCATGCCCGTAAACGCGGGTGCAACCTGTTTGATTTCGGCCGTTCCAAAACGGAAAGCGGTCCGTATTTCTTCAAAAAGAACTGGGGTTTTGAGCCGGAAACAATGAGCTATGCAAGCTGGACTGCGCCGGGACAGGCGGCACGCGATATCAATCCGGCAAGCGATTCCTATTCCCGCAAGATTGAAATGTGGAAGCGGCTGCCTCTGGGACTGGCCAACCGTCTGGGGCCGGTGATTGCCAAAGGTCTGGCCTGATGGGAGAGATTCTCTTCCTCGCACACAGGATACCTTTTCCGCCAGATCGCGGTGACAAGATCCGTTCCCATCACTTGCTGAAGGCACTTGCAGGGCAGGGGCCGGTGCATGTCGGCTGTTTTGCGGATACAGATGATGACCGGACACAGGAAGACAATCTTGCAATGCTTGCCGCAAGCCATTGTCTGGTTGAGCGGAGCAAACCGCTCTGGCGTGCAGGGGCAGAGGCAGTCCTGTCCGGAAAGCCTGTAAGCCTTACGGCATTTTATCATTCGCGTTTGCGTCGCTGGGTGCAGGAAACTCTTTCCCGCTTTGAGATTGATACGATTTTCGTATTTTCGGGCCAGATGGGCCAGTATATTCCTGACAGTTTTTCCGGACGGGTTATTGTTGATCTGTGTGATGTCGATAGCGCCAAGTTTGAGGCTTATGGCAAGAATGGAGCCTGGCCGCGCCGTCTGGTGGATGCACGCGAAGGGCCGCTACTGGCAAAAGAGGAAGCCCGTCTTGCGAGGCGAGCAGATCATGTCCTGCTGATCAGTGATAATGAGGCCGGGCTGTTCCGATCCCGCATTGGTGAGCCTGAAGGCGTTACTATTGATGTTCTGCGCAACGGAATTGATGCGGAGTTTTTCAATCCGTCATTGCCGGACCTTACCCGTCATGGCTCGAAAGATGCCATTTTTGATGGTCCGGGGCCGCATTGTATCTTTACCGGCCAGATGGATTATGCACCCAATATTGCTGCTGCCATGCGGGTGATCGGTCATATTCTTCCCGCTTTGCGGAAGACATTTTCCGATGCGCAGTTTCATGTCATCGGGCGGGCGCCGACAGCGCAATTACGCGCCTATGATGGCCGTGAAGGCGTGCGAATATGGGGTGCGGTGCCTGACATGCGCCCGTTTCTTGCCCATAGTGATTGTGTGCTGGCTCCGCTCGAAATTGCCCGCGGTGTTCAGAACAAGGTGCTGGAAGCCATGGCCATGGCTCGCCCGATTGTGCTGACTCCGGGCGCGGCAACCGGCATTGATGCCCATGACGGAAAACAGTTTCATGTTGCGGATAGCAATGCGGAATTGCTCCGCCGGATACAGGCCGTTCTGTCAGATCGGCAGGCTGCGCAAGCCATGGGCACTGCTGCGCGAGAATATGTGATCCGGCACCAGAGCTGGCCTGCGATGCTGGCGACTTTGCCGTATCTGCTCGGCAGGCAGGACGGCAGACAGGACGGCAGGCAGGGCCAGACAGCAGGACGGCGCAATGCAGCCTGATGCGAGCCATCATCACCACTCATGGTCTGACCGGGTGACATCCATACCGGCAAGCTGGGGCAGGCCATTATTATCGCTTGGGATTGTGTGGGCGGCTATTCTGCTTCTGACGGCGTCTGAATGGTCAGAAATGGCGGGGCAATGGTGGAACAGTTCTACTTATAATCATGTGCTGCTGGTTCCGGCGATTATTGTCTGGCTGGTCTGGAATCGTCGCCACGAAATTGCCCGGATCACTCCGCAAGGGTGGTGGCCAGGTTTGATTGCAACCTTCCTCGCCTTGCTTCTGTGGCTGACAGGCGCGCTGTCCGGTGTCAATCTGGCTGCAGGGCTGGGTGCTGTTCTGGCCTTGCAGGGGGCAGTTGCGGCATTGCTGGGGCCACGCATTGTTGCGGCCTTGCTGTTTCCCTTGTTCTATATGATTTTTCTGGTGCCGTTTGGCGATGAGCTGGTGCCAGCCTTGCAGATGGTCACCGCGCATATCGTTGTTGTTCTGGTGGAATGGAGTGGTATCCCGGCGGTGATAGACGGCGTATTTATTGATACGCCGGCAGGCCTGTTCGAGGTTGCGGAAGCCTGCTCAGGCGTAAAGTTTCTGATTGCCATGATTGCGCTGGGTTCGCTGGTTGCCAATTGCTGCTTTACCCGCTGGTCCCGCCGGATCGTCTTTATGGGTGTAGCCTTGCTGCTGCCCATTATCGCCAATGGCATCAGGGCATGGGGCACCATCTATATTGCCCAGTCGCAGGGGATCGCCTTTGCCGCAGGGTTTGACCACATATTCTATGGCTGGGTGTTCTTTGCACTGGTTATAATTGCATTGTTTGCCATTTCATGGCGGTATTTTGATCGCTCGCCTGATGATCCCGCCATTGATGTTGCTGAAATTAACCGCTCGCCTTTGTTGAACTGGCTGGCTCAGGCAGAGATAAGCGGAAAATCGGCTGTGATTTGCCTGTGCCTGATGGTGCCGGGTTTTGCTGTCTGGGCTATGGCAGCTCAGAGGCTTGAGGCCCGGCTGCCCGACAGGATGGCATTGCCTGATATTCCCGGCTGGGAAAAGGTTGACGCAGCGCCTGATCCTGCATGGCACCCGCAGGCAGAAGGGGCTGACACTCGCCTTCTCGGGCATTACCGGAATCAACAAGGCCATCAGGTTGATGTCTTTCTTGCCGTCTATCGCAGTCAGGGGGAAGGGCGTGAAGCAACAGCCTATGGCCAGGGTGCGTTTGATCCGGGGTCGGCATGGAGATGGCTGGCGCCTGCTCCATCCGGGGCACTATCATCGGGCGAATGGTTGTTGGCCAACGGGTCAGTCAAACGGATTGCCTATACCAGCTATCACAGTCCAGGCCTGACAACGGGAAGCGCGGCACGCTTCAAATTGCATGTGATGAAGAACAGGTTGTTGCTGCGAAGAGAGCCTTCCATGATGCTGATCCTGTCCAGCACAGAGCAGGCGGGGCAGGATGCAGGAGAAACTGCCGGGCAATTGCAGATTGCTATAGGTGATCGCGGTCAGTGGATAGACCGCATCGCTGGCTTGCGATAGAGGCGGCGATTATGTGCGGAATCGCAGGCATATTCCATTGCTCTACGCCCAAGCCGGTTGATCCTGCCCGGATTGAGCGAATGTGTGATGCCATGATCCACCGCGGACCGGATGGCTCCGGTGTCTGGACGGCGCCGGGCGTGGGGCTGGGACACAGGCGGCTTTCAATCATTGATCTGGCCGGATCACCTCAGCCCATGCATTCTGCCAATGGCCGCGCAGTGATTGTCTTTAACGGGGAGATCTACAATTATCAGACCCTGAGGCATGATCTGGAACTGGATGGTGCAGAGTTTCGCACCGATGGCGATACGGAGGTTATTCTCGCCGCCTATCAGAGGTGGGGGGTGGATTGTCTTTCACGGCTCAATGGCATGTTTGCCTTTGCACTCTATGATCTGGACCGGCGCGAATTGTTGCTGGCGCGAGATCGTTTCGGGGTAAAGCCGTTGTTTATGGCGCAGATGAGTGATGGCAGTCTGGCTTTTGCATCAGAACTGAAGGGGCTGCTTGCCCATCCTCTGCTACGCCGTGAAGTCGATCCACTAGCAATCGAGGATTATCTCACCTGGGGCTATGTGCCTGATCACCGTTCCATCCTGAAAGGCGTCGAAAAACTGCCCGCCGGGCATTATTGCGTGCTTCGCCACGATACAGCGCGGGCCAGGCCGGTGGAATGGTGGGATATCAGCTTTGCCGATCGCGCGCGCGGGTCTCGCGCAGATCATGGTGCCGAATTGCTGCACTCCATGCGGCAGGCGGTAACCTCTCGTATGGTAGCCGATGTTCCGCTGGGGGCGTTTCTGTCTGGCGGGGTGGATAGCTCCAGCGTGGTCGCGCTCATGGCAGAAAACAGTCATCAGCCGGTGCAGACCTGCTCGATCGGATTTGATGTCGCGGCGCTGGATGAAAGCGCCTATGCGAGCGAAATAGCCAGATTGTTCCATACCGATCACCATGCGCGTATGGTCGATCCGGATGATTTTACGGCGATTGATGGTCTTGTCGGGATGTTTGACGAGCCATTTGCCGATGCCTCGGCCTTGCCTACATGGCGGGTTTGTCAGCTTGCAAAAGAAAATGTCACAGTGGCGCTTTCGGGTGACGGGGCTGACGAAGCATTTGCAGGATACAGACGGCAGATTTTTCAGGCGAAGGAAGACCAGGCGCGCAGGATTTTGCCGGCGGCCCTTCGCAAGCCCATATTCGGCACTCTGGGTGAACTATGGCCGAAGGCGGATTGGGCGCCGCGGCCATTGCGGGCCAAGGCAACATTCCAGTCGCTCGCTCTCGATGGTGCGCAAGGCTATGCCCGTGCACTGGCGATTGTCCCGCCTGAAATGCGTGCAGGTCTGTATTCCGATGATTTCCTGCGCCTGCGGGGGGATTATCGGGCCGAGCAGCCCCTTTGCGCCATGATGAACGCTGCTCCGGCGCGAGACGGGCTTGACCGGGCGCAATATGCGGATCTCAAATTCTGGCTGCCGGGTGATATTCTGACCAAGATAGACCGGACAAGCATGGCCGTCAGTCTTGAAGCGCGTGAGCCATTACTGGATCATCGTCTGGTTGAATTTGCTGCCCGGCTGCCCGGTAATGAGCGTATCCGCGGGACACAGGGCAAATGGCTGCTGAAGCATACGATGGAACGATATTTACCGCGCGATATACTTTATCGGCCTAAACAGGGGTTTGTTACCCCGTTGACGCAGTGGTTTCGCGGACCGCTGGCACCAGAAGCGCGCGCTATTGCCAGTAGTGCAGTTCTGGCGCGAACCGGCTGGTTTGATACGCAGCGTCTTTCTGCCATGGCCGAAGCGCATATATCGGGGCGCTCCGATTATGGCCGTCTGTTGTGGCAATTGCTGATGCTGGACAAGTCACTGGAACGCCTGAAAATCGGCGCCTGACTTTACGTGCAGAGGCGCTTATGCGCTATATCCTTCCGCCATGTAATCGGCGCTTTGCATTTCCATCAGACGGCTGACAGTGCGCTCAAATTCAAAGCTGCCATCTCCTGCCGGATAGAGCTGCTCAGGTGTTGCGGCGGCTGTAGCGAACAGTTTGACCTTATATTCATACAGCGCATCCACCAGCTTGGTAAACCGGATGGCCTCATTGCGGTTTTCGGGCGACATGATCGGGATGCCGACAAGAATAACCGTGTGGTAATGGCGGGCAATCGCCAGATAGTCAGCGGCGCCGCGATTTTCACCGCATAGTCGTTTGAAGCTGAATACCGCCACGCCTTTCAGGCTCTTGGGGACAAACAAGGTCCTGCCCCCTCCGACATCCAGATCGGCAGAGGGGACATGGGCGGCATCTTCGGGTTTGTAATCTGTCAGGCGAAAAAAGACTTCTCGCACCTGTTCGGTTGCCTTGTCACCCAGGGGGGTGTTCCAGCTATGAATACTGCCCAGACGCTGTAGCCGGTAATCCACCGGGCCATTGAGCGTCATGACATCCAGTTCGTCGTCAATCAGGTCGATAAAAGGCAGGAAGAGAGAGCGGTTCAACCCATCCTTGTAAAGATCAGACGGCGGACGGTTGGAGGTTGTTACGATGGTCAAGCCATGATCACGGATCAGTGCAGTGAACAAACGGCTCATGATGGCGGCATCTGCGGTATTGTTTACCACCATTTCATCAAATGCGAGACAGCGCAGTTCGCCGGATGTTTCATGGACAATCCGCTCTGCGACATGGCCAATCGGATCACCTTCATGCCGGGCGCGTTCTTCCCGCATCAGGGCGTCAACTTCCAGCATGAAAGCATGAAAATGCACCCGCCGTTTTTCCTGAATAGGCAGCGTTTCGATAAACAGATCCATCAACATGGATTTGCCGCGGCCAACACCGCCCCAGATATAGAGGCCGCGTATCCTGTCGGGCTTTCTGTTCAGCAGTCGGGAAAAAATCCCGCCAGATGAAGACCCGGCCTCCAGTTGCTGCTGGATTTGGGCCAGATGCTCAACAATTGCTGCCTGTTCCCTGTCCTGCCGAAGCTCGCCCGCTTCGATAAGCGTATGATATCGTTGGCGGATAGTAGACAAAATTATCAGAACTCTATCAGAAAACGATCAGATAGCCCTTTCTGCTTCCATTTTCTTGATTTCGGCAATGGCACGCGCCGGGCTTAGTCCCTTGGGGCAAACATTGGCGCAGTTCATGATTGTATGACAGCGATAAAGCCGGAATGGATCTTCGAGTGCGTCCAGACGTTCTCCGGTCATTTCATCGCGGCTGTCGGCAAGCCAGCGATAGGCCTGAAGAAGAATGGCCGGACCCAGAAACTTGTCACTGTTCCACCAATAGGATGGGCACGATGTAGAGCAACATGCGCACAGGATACATTCATAAAGGCCATCCAGTTTTTCGCGCTCTGCCGGGCTTTGCAGCCGTTCCTTCCCGCTTGGAGTGGGGGATACGGTTTGCAGCCAGGGACGGATGGAGGCATATTGGGCATAGAAATGGGTGAAATCAGGAACCAGATCCTTAACCACTTCCATATGTGGCAGAGGCGTGATGCGGATGGTGCCTTTGAGATCTTCCATGGCCGTAGTGCAGGCGAGGCCGTTGGAGCCGTTGAGATTCATGGCGCAAGATCCGCAAATGCCTTCGCGGCAGGAGCGGCGGAATGTAAGGGTTGGATCAATCTCGTTCTTGATCTTGATCAGCGCATCCAGCACCATTGGTCCGCAATCATCCAGATCAATTTCATACGTATCATAGCGCGGATTTTCTCCGCTATCCGGATCGTAGCGATAAATTTTGAAACTTTTGACCCGGCTGGCACCATCTGCCTTGTGCGAGACGCCTCTGGAGGAAATTCTGGAATTTTTCGGCAGGGTGAATGTGGCCATGAGTGTGTTCCTGTGAATCGTGTCGTCTTACTAGCGCGATTATGCAGGAGGGCAAGCCATGGTGGACCTGAAACTGGGTCATGGGCCTGTTTTTTGTCATCTTGATGGAATGAATCTGTCCGTCTAGTCCGCAAACTCATGAATATTGCGATTTACGATCTCGACCGTACACTGACCCGTCAGCCCACTTTCACCCCGTTTCTTGTCTTTGCAGCGCGGCGGATTGCTGCGGTCAGGCTTGCTCTGGTGCCGGTCTGGATTGTCATGATGATTGGCTATCGTCTGAAACTATATAACCGCACACGCCTGAAGGAAATGGGGATGGCGCTTATGCTGGGGCGTGTTTCGCGTGACCGGCTGGAAGTTCTTGGCACTGAATTTGCGCGCCGGCGGATAGAAAATGACGGAATTATGCCAGGAGCGCGCGAATTGCTGGAGCAGGACCGCGCCAAAGGAGCGAGGCTCGTTATGGCAACGGCTGCCTTTGAATTTTATGCCACTGCCTTCGCACAGGCCCTGGGTTTTGATGCCTGTATTGCCACGCGCTGGGATGGAAAAAATATTCCGGGTGGCAATTGTTACGGTGAAACCAAAAAACAGCGTGTTCTGGCATGGCTGGATAGCCAGAATATTGATGCCAGCAAGGCGCATATCCGCTTTGTCAGTGACAGTTTTGCCGATAGTCCACTGCTTGATCTGGTGCAGAACCCCATTTTCGTGACTGAAAATGCAGCGCAGAAGAGAAGGGCAGAGGCGCAGGGGTGGCAAGTCATGGACCTGTCCAGTCATATTCAGCCGTCAGGTTAGGGTCAGGATCTATAGCATCACGAGAAAAGGTTGAAACATATGCGATGCTATAATTTCTTATTCTCGCTCTTCTTTTGCAAAAACCGGTTCCCACTTTTTCGCGAAAAGCTTCAGCTTTTGCTTTTTTGATGCGCCCCGATCAGTTGCGCTATGGCCTGGGCCGCGCGCTCGCTGGCCGGACGATCTCCCATATCAATAGTATAGGAAAATATCTCTTCCTGCGCCGGTCTGTAGCTTGTCCCGATTGATTGAAAATCAGGCAGCATATTGACGAGCTCTGCTGCGGAATGGACGACCGGACCTGCTTTCCAGAACAGGTGCCACTGATCATCGGATTCGTTACGCCCTGCCGTGGCATTTTTTCCCGTAACAGGGCGCCCATCAATGAAGAATACAGGCCGGGTGCGGACAAGAAATTCATAAATCTGGCTGGAGACATCGCCAATATAGCCATCGGAACCCAGCGTATAGCTCATGTCAAACAGGCGCGGCGAATCAAGGTCGATCAGAATATTGGAAGCACTCAACGCCTCCTTGGGGATATCGGGGCGACGCCGGGCAATGCGGTATTCCGGTGAAACGTGCAGTTCCTTGCGAAACAGCATGACATGAGGAGCAAAGATACAATTCATATTCTGGCCGGCCTTGCTGGCAAACCAGCGTAGCAGGTCAGGCCCGGCATCATACCAGCTGGATAGATGCGGGTCGAAATGCGGATTATAAACAAAAGTCGGGCGACCATTGCCAAAGAAATCCGGCCTGGAGGCAAGATCAACTTCCTCAAATTTGGGATAGCCGATAATGATCAGCTTTTCCCGCTCTACCCCGTGGGCGGTCAACTGATCCACCACTTTTTGCCCTGCAACAAAGCTGTAATCAAACAGCTTGTAATCCGGGTGGTATGCAACACTGCGATCACCCGCCCCATGCGGGACTTTGGCAAATAATGGTGTCTGGCGTGCCGGAAGATGCTTTTTGACGCGCAAGCAGGTGCGTTCGGTTGAAATTACCATATTGGCCGTGGCAAACACTGGCAGGTTCATGCGCAGACGTAAAAGTCTGCTGGCGGGCAGTATCCGGTCAAACAGGCGTGCTGCTGCTCTGGCCCATCGGGGAAGAGGCAGTGTCTCCCACTGGATGAGTGCTGCATCTTCCTGACTGATCAGCGCGTCCAGACGGGAGCGGATAGATGGTGAGGCATAGGCAATGACCGTCTTTATTTCGGGATAAAGACGCGCCGTTGCAGCGGCAATTCCGGCAAGATGAGCGACCTGATGTCCGGCATCATGATTAAAGAGAAATACAGCACGACCCATGGCGGCAGGCTCGATAGGCGAAGGAATGACACTTGGCAAATCTGCTTCCCGGAATTTCACGCTCATGCGTGGTTAACCTGCGCCGGGCCATTGAACTTGCGCTTGTCCTCGTCCAAAGGACGCAGCATGGAGAAGCCTGTGCCAGAGGTCGTTCAACGTGATGGCCTGTCAAATATATTCAAAAATCTCGGCTGGCTCCTTGGTGGCAAGGGCTTTGCCGCAGTCTGCAGTATTGTTTATCTGGCGGTTCTGTCACGATCTTTGGGGCTGCGCGATTTCGGGCACTTTTCCCTGATTTTCGGCACGGGTCAGGCTCTGGTGGCGATTGCCAGCTTTCAGACATGGCAGACACTGGTGCGCTTCGGCGCATCTTCGGTGGTGTCGCATGACTGGGCGCGTTTCGGGCGGCTGGCATGGTTGTGCGGAGCACTGGATGTCACCGGGGCGGTAGTCGGCACGTTCATTGCCTGGATTGTCTATTACGGGTTTGGTGATGCCCTCGATTTGAACCCGGACTATATCAACATGGCATTTGCGTTTAATTGCGCGCTATTATGGTCACGCATGACAACGCCAAACGGGATTGTCAGGGTGCTCGACCGGTTTGATATTGGAAGCTATGTCGAAGCTGTTATCCCGGTCGGTCGGCTGATTGCATCCTTTATTATTCTGGCAACAGGTGCAAGTGTAGGGCGCTTTTTGCTGGCATGGGCCGTGCTGGAACTGCTTTCTGCCGCGATTTACTGGATCGTGGCGTGGCGTCTGGTGCCGCGGGCACTCCACCACGGAAATTTTGGCCATTGGGATCGCACAATTGAAGAAAATCCCGGAATTATCCGCTTCTTTGGCATAACCTATGGCAATGCGACGCTTGATGCTCTCTACAAGCAGGGACCATTATTGGCGGTCGGGTATTTTCTGGGCACAAGTGCAGCCGGGCTTTACCGCCTTGCGGACCAGATTGCGCAAAGTATTGGCAAGTTCGCCACTCTTATAACACGGGCGGTATTTCCCGAATTTGTCCATGCACAGATGGGAACGGACGCCTGGAGTTTTCGCAAGCTTGTGCGTCAGGTCACGCTGATTGCAGGTGCAGGAGGCGTTCTGGTGACACTGGCTGCGATATTCTTTGGCCGGACCCTGCTGGAGCTTATTGGCGGCTCTGCCTTTGGCGGCGGAGCGGAGGTGCTGGTTCCACTGGCTATTGCCGCATCGTTTGAACTGGCCAGCGTATCCTATGAACCAACCCTGCTGGCGACGGGACATGCAAACTATCCGCTGATTGTCCGGGCCATATCTCTGGCAGTGATGCTGGCAGGGATATTCCTGCTCTGGAGTTACGGACCAGAAGGAATCGGTTGGGCAGTCATGATTGGTATGGTGGTGTGCTATGTGCTGATGAGCTTTGCTGTTCGCCTGGTCATGAGGCAGATGACAGCGGCATCAGCACAGTGATGGCAGTTCGGGAACCCTTCAAGGCACTGGTTCTGGCAGGATCACGGCCAGAGATAGATTCTTTTGCCGCGGGCGAGGGTGTCGCACACAAGGCTTTAATCGAGCTGGAAGGCAAGCCGCTGCTTGCACGGGTTGTTGAGGCTCTGCGCAGGGCAGGTGCCAGGGATATTCTCGTATCCTGCGATGAAAGTGGGCCGGTCGCCGCGCTGGCAAGAGAGTTGAAAACCTGCCCTATTGCCCAGCAGCGTGGGCCAAGCGGCAGTGTTCTGGCGGCATTTGACCAGGCAGGCCCGCCACTGCTGATCACAACCGCCGATCATGCCCTGTTGCAGCCGGAATGGATCACCCGCCTGATGATGCAGACACCTGCGGAGGCAGATCTGTCCTTGATGATGGCGGAGAAGCAATTGATTGAGCAGGCCTTGCCAGGAAGCCGCAGGACATATTTGCGGTTTGCCGATGGTGCGTGGTCAGGCTGCAATTTGTTTTATCTGCAAACGGAAAAATCGCGCAAGGCAATGCAGGTGTGGAGCGACATCGATGCAGACCGCAAACGGCCATGGCGCATTGCTGGCAGGCTGGGGATAAAAACCCTGCTGGCCTATGCTCTTGGACGCCTGACCCTGGCACAGGGGTTTGATCAGCTAGGGCAGCGTTTTGGGCTGAATCTGGCGCTGGTTCCTGCAGATGACGGGCGCGCTGCCATTGATGCTGACAAGCCGCAAGACCTTGCCGACATTAAGACACTGCTTGATCGGGACAGGGCGCTCCGGCGCATTGATCTGTAGCAGGCTGCTGCAGGCTTCATCCTGATGAGGCCGATAAATCGACCCCATCAGGATGTGACATAATCATCCGAAAGTGCGCTATTGCCCGAAAGTGCGCTGCCACCAGCCACGACGGGGCGTGGAAGGTGCTTCACCTGCAGTTTCGGAGGGATTTGCGCCGGTGGTGCTGTTCGTATTGGCTGCCGCTACGCTCGCAGCAGCTTCAGCGTTTGCCGGAGAAGCCGTGCGTTTTTCCGGTTTATCGGGAGTTTCGGCCACTGCGTCCACTTTTTTGCGGCGGGTCCGTTTTGGTTTGGCCGGAGCTTCAACCGCATCAGCTTCCGCCTCAGCAACTGTGGGGGCAGGGGTATCAGCAGTTGTCTCGACCTTCTTGCGGCGGGTCCGTTTTGGCTTTGGCCTGATATCTGCAGCTACATCTGCTCCAGCGGCTGCATCTGCACCAGCATCTACAGCTGCATCTACCGGGGCTTCGGCCTCAACGGTTTCAGGGGCTGTGACTGGTGCCTCATCATCCTTTTTACGCCGGGTGCGCCGACGCCTGGGCTTTTCTGCTTCCGCTTCAGCTGAACTGACCTCATCGGGGAGGCCTTCAGGCTCTTTCACCCTGCTGCCGGTTTCTGCGTCAGATTCTGTGTCATTTGCCGCTATTTCGGCAGAGTCTGCGCTTCCCCGCCTTGCGCGTCTGCGACGCTTTTTCGGTTTGGCCTCTTCGTCATCATTATCGGAAAGCGGAGTGTGTTCGCCTGCTGGACCGGAGGTTTCGGGAGTTTCCTCGCCGGATGATGAAGGATTCTCGTCACCATCTTCGGCAATATTCCCGTTTTCATCGCTTTCAGCTTCGCGCTTCTTGCGCCCGCGACCGCCCCGCCTTCTGCGACGACGTTTCTTGCGTGGCTCGCCATCTTCATTTTCAGCGTAATCGGATGCCTCTGCAGCAGCCAGATCTTCATCGTCAATGTCATCATCTTCAATGATAGCGGGCATTTCAGGCATGTTCGCTGGCCGGGGGCCGGAACTTGCCACGCTCATCTTTGCGCCTTCGTCCTCACCTTCAGGCAGGACTTCAACCCTGACGCCGAAGCGTTGTTCAATCTCCTGAAGGTCATTGCGCTTGGCGTTAAGAAGGTAAATGGTCGCTTCGGTGCTGGCGGACAGCGTGATGAGTGATCCGCGTCCTTTGGCAGCTTCGTCTTCAATCAGGCGAAGGGCCGAAAGACCTGCGCTGCTGGCGGTGCGGACCAGGCCGGTTCCATCGCAATGCGGACATTCGCGCGTTGTGGCTTCAAGAACGCCGGTGCGCAGACGTTGTCGGCTCATTTCCATGAGGCCGAATCCGGAGATTCTGCCAACCTGTATCCGTGCGCGATCGCTCTTCAGAGCTTCTTTCATGGCGCGTTCGACTTTGCGGATATTGGAATTATACTCCATATCGATAAAGTCGATCACGACCAGGCCGGCCATGTCGCGCAGGCGCAGCTGCCGCGCAATTTCACGAGCCGCTTCAAGGTTGGTGCTGAGCGCGGTTGCCTCGATTCCGTGTTCCTTGGTCGAGCGGCCTGAGTTGATGTCGATCGAGACGAGAGCTTCGGTCGGGTTGATCACCAGATACCCACCGCTTTTAAGCTGGACCATCGGATCATACATGGCACGGAGCTGATCCTCGGCGCCGTAACGCTGGAACAGCGGCATCGGATCGGAATAGGCTTTTACCCGCCTTGCATGGCTGGGCATCAGCAGCTTCATGAATTCCTTGGCGGAGCGGTAGCCGGTCTCTCCTTCGACAACGACTTCTTCAATATCGCGATTATAAATATCGCGAATAGCGCGTTTGATCAGGTCACTATCGGAGTGGATTTGCGTTGGCGCCGAGGAAGAAAGTGTTTTTTCGCGGATTTCATCCCACAAACGGGCGAGGTAATCAAAATCCCGTTTGATTTCGGTCTTTGTCCGTTGCAACCCGGCAGTGCGAACAATCAGCCCCATGGAGCGGGGCAGACTCAGGCTCGACACAACCTGTTTAAGCCGTTTCCGGTCACCTGCATTCGAAATTTTACGGCTGATTCCGCCACCATGGCTGGAATTGGGCATCAGAACGCAATACCGACCGGCAAGGCTGAGGTAGGATGTCAGCGCCGCGCCCTTGTTGCCGCGCTCTTCCTTGACGACCTGAACCAGCAGCACCTGCCGCCGGTGGATGACGTCCTGAATCTTGTATCGACGGCGCAGGGCCATGCGTTTGGCCCGAAGGGCATCGGCTTCTTTTGCGCGTGCGCTATTTCCCCTGCCTTGCCTGCGACGGCCACGACGGCGGGGTTGCTCGTCCTGCTCATCGGTATCAGTTTCGTTATCTTCGGTTTCGTCGAGTTGCCCTTCCTCAATGGTGGCGACATCGTCTTTTTCCGAGGTGTCGATTTCTTCCACCCCGTCACTTTCGGCCAGATCTTCGGCCAGAGACTCCGAACTATCCTCATCCGGCTCGTCTATCTCAAGCGGATCGGTATTTTCTGATTCTTCTGCATCTTCTTCATCGGCAGCGCGTAGTGCTGCTTCTTCTTCGGCATGGGCGGCCTCTTCAGCCAGCAAGGCTTCCCGGTCTTCCAGCGGAATCTGGTAGTAGTCGGGATGGATTTCGCTAAAGGCCAGAAACCCGTGCCTGTTGCCGCCAAAATCGACAAATGCTGCCTGCAGCGAAGGCTCTACCCGTGTAACTTTGGCAAGATAAATATTGCCCTTGATCTGTTTGTGCTCGGATGATTCAAAATCGAATTCTTCAATCCGGTTGCCTTTGAGCACCGCCACACGGGTCTCTTCCGCGTGGCGCGCATCGATTAACATGCGCGTTGACATTATAATTTCTCCAGGCGCATCGCGGCGGGATCGGGCTGGACAAATGCCAGCCAGCCAACGGGATGCGCGCATAGGTGTGGAAGCTGCCTGTCTGCGAGGAGAAGGCGGCGATTTCATGCCGGGCACCGCACCATTTGCGGTGGAGCCGGAGTGATGCGTCTGCAGATATGTGACTGCGCATTATGTGCGCTGCCCGGTCCGCCCGGCACAGGATGGCGCGTTCCGGCGTCATCATATGGAGCGGGGAGAGGCTTCTCATAAACTGCATCAACCTGTTTTTGATTTCGGGTATCGAACCTGAAAAAGAATATCTGTATATGGAGCCGGTTGATCAACCCCGCAAGGATTTCAAACCGGCCATCAGATATTTTTCTGCTAGCACCGCCCCGTCAGAGGAGCAACCATATTGCACATTATGCCTAACAGGCATTAACGGAGTGCCATGACGTTCAGGCATTTTCAACTCTGGCTGGTTTTTCTGGCACCTGTTCTGCTGATGGGGGGGCTGTATGTTTTCGGCCTGTCCCTGCCTGTGCCTCTGCTTGGGCGCGGCTATGTCGTGCATGTGGATTTACCTGATGTGGATCAGAAGGCTGACCTGCCGAAAATATACGGTCCCGAAGATCGACGGCGGCCCCTGGTGGTGATCGATCCGGGGCATGGCGGGCACGATCCGGGCGCTAGCGGAGCCGGCTTTCAGGAGAAGGATCTGGTGCTGGGTCTTGCGCTGGCTTTGCGCGATCAACTGGTTCACGAAGGCGGGATACGCGTTGCACTTACGCGGGAAGATGACCGTTTTAATGTACTTGGGGAGCGGTTTGAGATAGCCCCTCAGCTTGATGCCGACCTGTTTCTGTCTATCCACGCAGATAGCGCCGGTGATAATGATGGCGTCAGCGGTGCGAGTATTTACACCCTGTCCGACAAGGCTTCAAGCGAGGCGGCGGCCCGTTTTGCGGCCCGTGAAAACAGTGCCGATACTGTCAATGGTGTTGTGCTGGAAGGAAACAACGCAAATGTGAACCAGATTCTGGTCGAACTGTCGCAGCGCCGCACGCAGGAATCATCCAGCGAGTTCGCCAGTCTGATAGTGCGCGAGGGAGAAGGCATTTTGCAGTTTCATCCCCAGTCGGTTCGCTCTGCTGCCCTGGCCGTGTTACGGGCGCCTGACATGCCTTCAGTGCTTTATGAATCGGGTTATATCTCCAATCCGTCAGAGGCGAAACGGCTGGCATCGCCAGAGGGCAAGGCGCAATTTGCGGAAGTAACGTCCCGTGCCATCCGGATATTCCTTGCCCGGCAGGCAGGGGCATGAAACGATGATTGCGGGGGGAGCAGTCGTTCTTTTGTTGAAAGCTGAAAATACCATTCCCACTTTCACGGCCTATGCGTTAAGAGTCACTTCCAGTTATGTCTGATACTTCTGTTTCTGAGCCTCTGCATTACCGTATCCGTCGGGAAGCAGGCGGTATTGCATCATGGTTTGCTGACAACTGGCGAAGCAAACGCTGGTTTCGCTGGGGGCTGATTGCTCTGGGCGGAGGGCTGATTTTCTATATCGTGGCATGGGCGTTTCTGACGCGGGATTTGCCCGATGCGAATACCCTGCTTGAATATGAGCCACCCTTGCCGACCATGGTGAGAGGGATAGACGGCGAAATTGTTGATTCCTATGCGCGTGAACGCCGGGTCCAGCTTCAGTATGTAGATTTCCCTCCTGTTCTTATCAATTCCTATCTGGCAGCCGAGGACAAGACATTCTTCAGCCATGGCGGGATAGATTATGGCGGCTTTGCAGGCGCTGTTGTAGATTATGTCTCCAAAATCGGATCGGGCCAGCGTGCCGTTGGCGGCTCCACCATCACCCAGCAGGTGGCAAAAAACATTCTGGTAGGGGATGAATATTCTGTTTCCCGCAAGCTCAAGGAAATGATCCTGGCGCGCCGGATCGAGCAGGTGATGAGCAAACAGGAAATTCTTGAGCTTTATCTCAATGAGATTCCTCTTGGCCGGCGCTCTTTCGGTGTGCAGGCTGCGTCGCGCGCCTATTTTAACAAGGATGTCGCTGATCTTGATTTGAGCGAGGCAGCATTTCTCGCGATTTTGCCCAAGGCTCCCGAAGTCTATGGCCGTGAAAAGAACGCAACCCGTGCGCTGGAGCGACGCAACTGGGTGCTTGACCAGATGGTTGACAGCGATTTCATCACGCCCGAACAGGCTGCTACGGCCAAGGCACAGCCTCTGGGGCTTGCCGCACCGGGTAGCAGCGAGTTTACCAGAGTGGATGCCGGGTATTTCCTTGAAGAGGTGCGCCGGCAACTGGTTACGCAATTTGGTGAAACAGCCAATGATAGCAAAAACAGCGTTTATGCGGGGGGATTGTGGGTCAGAACCTCGCTTGATCCGGAAATGCAGGAAGCTGCCCGTAACGCCTTGCGCACCGGAATGATACGGTATCATGCCGGGCGGGGCTGGTCAGGTCCGATTGCCACCGTCAACCCTGATGACGGGGATATGAAACAGCAACTCGCCTCCAGCAATCTGGGAATCAATTATCAGAACTGGCGGGTTGGCGTGGTTCTTTCCCGTAGCGGTTCGCGTGCTATGATCGGATTTGCCAATGGTGATGAAGGGAACCTGTCCGGCTTGCCGTCAAAACTGGCTGTGGGGGATGTCATCGCGGTCGCTCCTTCAGGAAATGGCTGGGTTGTGCGCACTATCCCTGCTGCATCGGGCGGGTTTGTTGTGCAGGCACCGCAAACGGGCCGGGTGCTGGCCATGCAGGGCGGGTTTGATTCGCGACTGGGTGCCTTCAACCGGGCGACACAGGCCAATCGTCAGCCCGGTTCGACCATCAAGCCTTTTGTCTATGCTGCGGGGCTGGATAACGGGATGACACCGGCAACCGAAATCCAGAATGGATCATTCTGCTATTATCAGGGCGCGCGTCTGGGACAAAAATGTTTTCGGGGCGGGCGAGGTGGCACCTATCCGATGCGTTACGGACTGGAGCAATCGCAAAATATCATGACGGTGCGCATTGCCATGGAAACCGGGATGCCAAAAGTCGTCGAGACCTTCAAGGCCATGGGTATCGGGGATTACAAGCCCTATCCCGCTTTTGCTTTGGGGGCGGGTGAAACAACCGTGCTTAAAATGGTCAATGCCTATTCTGCTCTGGCTGATCATGGGCGGCTGCATGACCCGACCCTGATTGATTATGTGCAGGACAGGCGCGGCAAGGTGATCTGGCGGGCGGATAAACGCGCCTGCACCGGATGCAATATGGCTCAGTGGGATGGCACGGCCATGCCCCGATTTGCACCATCAGGCGCGCAGGCGATGGACCCGCGAACTGCCTTTCAGGTTGTGAATATGCTGCAGGGCGTAGTGCAGCGCGGCACTGCCACTACATTGCGCGATTTGGGCCTTCCCCTGTTTGGCAAGACCGGAACCACCACCGGGCCAAAGGAAACATGGTTCATTGGTGGCACGCAGGATCTGGTCGCCGGAACCTATCTTGGTTTTGACAAGCCGCGCAATATGGGCGGCTATGCGCAAGGCGGCACCATTGCAGCGCCAATGGTCAAGCAGTTTATTACAGAAACGCGCGAGAGGTGGGATGATCATCCCCTGGTTGCTCCTGCCGGTGTTCGCATGGTGCGGGTCAATCGTGCCACGGGCAAGCGCGTCTTTGATGCCTGGCCTACGGATGACCCCAGAGCCTCTGTGATCTGGGAGGCATTCAAGCCGGATACAGAGCCGCCACGGGCAACGCGTCAGGATGAAATTTCCGCCAAGCGCCGGGAGATTCTGGATATGATCCGCCGGGCACGCAGAGGTGTAACCCAGCAGGTTCAGGAGGAAACCGTGCGGGAAGAACCGCCTCAGGATTTCGTTGAAGGACAAGGTGGTATATACTGACCGCTGATTGCATGACATGTGTAAAGGGCACTGAATATGGCAAAACGCATATTGATATATGCCGCAGTGTTAGTGCTGGCGATGATGGGTGGGCAGCAGGTGAAGGCCGAACTGCCGGCAGGGACGCGCGCACCCGATTTTTCGACTCAGGCGGCACTGGCAGGAAAAAGCTATGGTTTTAGCCTGCGTTCAGCCCTGGCGAAGGGGCCGGTTGTGCTGTATTTTTACCCCAAGGCCTTTACCAGGGGCTGCACGCTGGAGGCCAATGCCTTCGCTCAGGCGAGTGATGATTTCCGCGCAGCGGGTGCAACGGTCATCGGTATGTCGAATGATGATATTGAAACCCTCAAGCGCTTTTCGCGCGAGCATTGTCGTGACAAATTTGCTGTGGCCTCTGCCTCACCAGCGGTTATTCGTTCCTATGATGTAGCCTTGTCCAGAGATGGCAAGAATACAGGCCTGTCGAGCAGGACTTCCTATGTGATCGGGCGGGACGGGGTCATCCGCTTTGTCCATTCGGATATGGACTACAGGGACCATGTGCGCCTGACGCTGAATGCAGTGCGCGCACTGGACAAGCGCCAAAAGTCACGCTGATCGTTTTTGAAGCGCCTGAATCCCTTTACATTCGCATAGCCTTCGCTAATCGAAGCCGCTTGTGATCGGAGAAAGCTCATGCGTGCCGAAGGGCAGGCCAATATTGACCGTATCGAAGCAGCACTGGAGCTGGTGCGTCAGTCGCTTGACTGGGAGCGTGCATTGCGCCGTCTGGATGAGCTGAATGCACGCGTGGAAGATCCATCCCTGTGGGATAATCCTGCCGAAGCACAGGCCATTATGCAGGAGCGTGGCCGTCTGGAAAGTGCAATCGGCACGGTGCGGGACATTTCTTCGGAAATGACCGATGCAGTCGAATTTGTCGAGCTGGGTGAAGCTGAAGAAGATGAGGAGACTGTCACAGAAGGGCTGGACAGTCTTGCCCGGCTTGCAGACCGCGCCGATGCCGACAAGGTGCAGGCGCTCCTGTCGGGAGAGGCGGACGGCAATGACACCTATCTGGAGATTCATGCCGGAGCGGGCGGCACGGAAAGTCAGGACTGGGCTGAAATGCTGCAGCGCATGTATACGCGCTGGGCCGAGCGCAAGGGCTACAAGGTTGAGCTGGTGGATTATCATGCCGGGGATCAGGCAGGTATCAAATCCGCAACCCTGCTGATCAAGGGGCAAAATGCTTATGGCTATGCCAAGACAGAAAGCGGCGTGCACCGGCTTGTGCGTATCAGCCCCTATGACAGTTCGGCCCGGCGCCATACATCCTTCAGTTCTGTCTGGGTGTTTCCGGTGATTGATGACAATATCGAGATTGATGTTAATCCGGCAGACCTGAAGATTGATACATATCGTGCATCAGGTGCTGGCGGCCAGCATGTGAACACAACCGATTCTGCGGTGCGCATTACCCATGTTCCCAGCGGAATCATCGTTGCCAGCCAGATTGACCGCTCGCAGCATAAAAACCGCGATATCGCCATGAACATGCTGAAAGCGCGCCTGTTTGAAGAGGAAATGCGCAAACGCGAGGAAGCGGCAAGCGCCGAACATGCCAGCAAGAGCGATATAGGCTGGGGTCATCAGATCCGCTCCTATGTCCTGCAACCCTATCAACTGGTCAAGGATTTGCGCACAGGCGCAACTTCCACAGCACCCGATGATGTGCTGGATGGTGACATTGACCCTTTTATCTCGGCCGCCCTTGCCCAGCGTGTGACAGGGGAAAGTGTTGATGTCGAGGATGTGGATTAGGCCAGAATCCTATGATGGGTAAAGCCCCGATTCTTTTGCTGACAATTGCACTGCTTGGCGCGTGCCGGCAGATGGATGACCAGGCTGACCGTCCGGAGACAGCTCGTGAATTTCCACGCGCTGAAAGAGCCGTCTCCGAAACTGAAAGCAACCAGTTCTCGACCGAGGATTTGCGCGATAGTGTCGGTGAGGCACGAGAGGTTATGGACCTGGCTAACCTTGAACCGGGCATGACCGTTGCAGATATTGGCGCCGGGGAAGGCTATTACACGGTTCGTCTGGCTGAGCGCGTCGGTGAAGATGGACGGGTTCTGGCACAGGATATTGACCCCGATGCCCTCGAACGTCTGGCCCAGCGTGTAGAGCGTGACAGGCTGGATAATGTCTCGGTCAAACTGGGGGCGGGAGATGACCCGCAACTGCCGGAAAACAGCTTTGATCGTATATTTATGGTCCATATGTATCATGAAGTGCAGGAGCCTTATGCGTTTCTGTGGCGCATGTGGCCGGCCTTGCGTAAAGGCGGGCAGGTAATTGTTGTTGACGTGGACCGTCCAACGGATCAGCACGGAATTGACCCGCTCCTGCTTTCATGTGAGTTCGAGCAGGTTGGTTTTGAGCTTGTTACATTCAGGGATACACCGGAATTGTCCGGGTATTACGCCCAGTTCAAGGCTGCTCCAACGCGGCCTGCACCAGAGGAAATAAAGCCATGCCACGCAGAGCCACACGGATCTGGTGGCGCGGCGGCCTGACAGGAAATAGGAACAAATAATATTATGTCATTCAAGGGGCTTAATCCGATCGTTTATGGTGGCAAGGAAGTCTGGCCACTGATCGAAGGTGGTAAAGGTGTCTCGGCCACCAACCATGCCAGTTCGGGGGCCTGGGCAGCTGCGGGCGGTATTGGTACTGTCAGCGCCGTCAATGCTGACAGCTATGATGCCGAAGGCAAGATCATTCCCCAGGTCTATGAACAGATGACCCGGAGGGAGCGCCACGAGCAGCTTGTTCGCTACGCAATAGATGGAGCCACTGAACAGGTGCGCCGGGCCTATGATATTGCCAGCGGTGCAGGGGCTATCAACATCAATGTGTTATGGGAAATGGGCGGTGCGCAGGCTGTGCTTGAAGGGGTGCTGGATCGTACGCGCGGGCTGGTAACCGGCGTGACATGCGGCGCCGGTATGCCCTACAAGCTAGCGGAAATCGCGGCGCAGTATAATGTCCACTACCTGCCGATTATCAGTTCTGCACGCGCATTCCGTGCGCTGTGGAAGCGCAGCTATCACAAGGTGGCTGATCTGATGGCGGCAGTTGTTTACGAAGATCCGTGGCTGGCGGGCGGGCATAATGGCCTTTCCAATGCCGAAGATCCGCTGAAACCCGAAGATCCCTACCCACGCGTCAAAGCCTTGCGGGAAACCATGCGCAAGGAAGGCGTTTCGGAAGATGTGTCGATTGTCATGGCGGGCGGAGTCTGGTTCCTGCGTGAATGGGAGAACTGGATTGATAATCCCGAGCTGGGAAATATCTCTTTCCAGTTTGGAACCCGCCCCTTGTTGACGGTTGAAAGCCCGATCCCCCAGGGCTGGAAAGATATGCTCCGCACGCTGGAGCCGGGTGATATTCTGCTGCATCGCTTCAGCCCGACCGGGTTTTACAGCTCTGCAGTGCGCAATCCGTTTTTGCGCAATCTTGAGGCGCGCTCGGATCGGCAGATACCCTATTCAAAGGTGGAGGCGGGTGAACACACCGTCCAGCTTGATGTGGGCGTGCGGGGCAAAAATTTCTGGGTTACCCCTGCAGACAGGGAACGGGCGCGGGGATGGGCGAACCAGGGCTTTACAACCGCGCTGAAAACACCGGATGACACGGTGGTTTTTGTCACGCCCGAAGAGCGGGAAGTTATCCGCAAGGATCAGGCAGATTGTATGGGCTGCCTGTCTCACTGCGGTTTTTCGTCATGGAAAGATCACGATGATTATACAACCGGACGACTGGCAGATCCGCGCAGCTTCTGTATCCAGAAAACCTTGCAGGACATTGCCCATGGCGGGGATGTGAACCAGAATCTCGCCTTTGGGGGCCATGCAGCCTATCGCTTCAAACAGGACCCGTTCTATTCCAACAATTTCACGCCCACGGTCAAGCAACTGGTAGACCGGATTTTGACCGGAGACTGACAGTCAAGGTAAACAATAAGCAGGCAGGGTAAATAAAAGGCAGGTTTCCAAAGGCGGATTGCGTCCTGTCGATGTTCATTCGGTTCAGCTGAATGAAAGCAGGGGCCAGATATTATATCTTTGTAACATGGTTGCATAATGATATTTCGCCCCAGGAGGGTATAATGACTTTCGTATCGCGCATTTCGTCGGCTGCCCTGATGGCAGCAGCGCTGTCCATGGTTAACACGCCTGCCTTTGCTACCGATTTTAAGGAAAGCAGCCCGTCTGTTCGTGCCGCGTCCTTTCCGGCAGTGCAGCAATGGGATGCAGATTCCCAGAATGTGGAAAATTACCGCTGGGGGCGGTATGGTGGATATGGCGGCCGATATTATCGGCGGAACCGGGTTGATGCCGGAGATGTCATTGCCGGAGTTCTGATTCTGGGTAGTATTGCAGCCGTTGCCAGTGCGGCAAGCAAGGCGGACCGGCAAACGCGCGAATCCTACCCCTATCCCCGTCGCAGGGGGAGTAGCGGCTATACGGGGGACCAGAATATCAACAGTGCCGTCAACAATTGTATGCGTGAAATTGAACGAGATGTGCGGGTAGACAATGTTGATAGTGTTTATCGTTCGGGCAATGGCTGGGCGGTTACAGGCACGATCTATAATGGTGACAGCTTTACCTGCAATGTCGGTAGCAATGGGTCGATTGACTCGATCAATTACGGGCAGCGGAGTTTTTCGTCACAGGATAATCAGTCTCCGGTTTATCAGTCGCAGGATAACCAGTGGAGTGATGACCGCTATGCGCAAGCCTGGAATGATCAGATAGAGCAAAATCAGCTTGGGCAAGGTCAGGCTGCACCACAGCCGCAGCAGGCTTATGCAAATATGCCAGCCTATCCCGGCGGTCCGCTGCCCGGAGACATTCCATCAGAATAACCTCGATTGATCAGTCCCGATAGGCCGGAAGGGCAAGATTCCAGCGAATAGCTGCGCTACGCAGGGCAAAACCTGCAGCCCAGGCAAGCCCCCACCCTATTGCATCCGGCAGTCCGGTCATCGGGACAGTTGCAGCAAGCGCAGCAGACAGGGCCGCGGCTGTGACGTATAGTTCTGGCCGCATAATGATTGACGGAACACCCGCAATGATATCGCGAATGACACCGCCAGCACAGCCAGTCACAATTCCCAGCACAATTGCAGGCATGGGTGAAACACCGTAAGCCAGTGCCTTGGCTGTTCCCAGAACAGCAAAAGCGGCCAGACCGGCGGCATCCAGAAGTTCCAGCACCTGACCTTCCCACCATCGCCGCGGGGTAAACCAGGCAAGCAAGGCTACGCCCAGAATAATGGGAGTAACCCATACACTGTGCAGCCAGAAAGCCGGTGTCCCCAAAAGCATATCTCTCAGACTGCCGCCACCAACACCAGTAACCAGCGCGAAAAACACCATGGTCACAAGGGTCTGTTGCAAACGCGCCGCGAGCAACGCACCTGTTAATGCGAATACGGCTGTGCCAGCCAGATCAAGCACCGGAGGTAATAAGGGAGGTGTCATTGTCAGGAGCGCACCGCTTTGCCGGTGCCGGTCAGATGTGAATCGGTTTGCCGGTTACAGCCATGGCCGCTTCCTTGATTGCTTCCGAATGTGTAGGATGCGCGTGACAGGTATAGGCAATGTCTTCCGATGTGGCGCCAAATTCCATGCCGAGTGCAGCTTCGGCAATCATTGTGCCCGCTACATTGGCAATGATCCAGACACCAAGAACACGATCCGTTTCGGCATCCGCAATGATTTTGACAAAACCATCTTTCTCATGATTGGTTTTTGCACGGCTATTGGCCAGCATCGGGAATTTCCCGACCCTGATCTCGCCGCGTTCTCTTGCCTGTTCTTCCGTCAGGCCGACACCGGCGATTTCGGGTGTTGTATAGACAACGGAGGGAATGACATCATGATTGACGATGCCTGTCTGACCCGCAATATTTTCGGCCACGGCGATACCTTCATCTTCGGCCTTGTGTGCCAGCATCGGACCGGGGGTGACATCCCCGATAGCCCAGACACCATCAATCTTTGTCCGAAATTCGCTGTCCGTTTCAACTTGGCCACATTCATTGGTGGCAAGGCCGATTGTATCAAGCCCAAGTCCGTCCGTATGGGGTTTGCGACCAATTGCCACCAGCACGCAATCTGCTTCGATAGTTTCGCTTTCGCCGCCAGCGGCAGGCTCAATGGTGACAGTGGCTTTCTTGTCCTTGACGGTGACGCCGGTTACTTTTGTTGAGGTTTTGAAGGCAACACCCTGCTTGCGCAAGATTTTCTGAGCTTCCTTGCGCACCTCTCCATCCATTCCGGGCAGGATCTGGTCGAGATATTCGATCACGGTCAATTCTGCGCCCAGTCGTCGCCAGACGGAACCAAGCTCCAGACCGATGACACCGCCGCCAATGACAACCATTTTTTTCGGAACCGAGGAAAGTTCCAGCGCGCCGGTGGAATCAATCACGATGCCCTTGGTATTATCAATCGTCACATCGGGAAGGGGGGTGACGGATGAACCGGTTGCGATCACAATGTTATTCGCGGTCTTGATATCACCGTTAATATCAACGCTATGCGCATCCTTGAATCGCGCATAACCCTTGAGCCAGTCAACCTTGTTCTTCTTGAACAGAAAAGCAACGCCGCCGGTCAGCTGGCTGACAGCATCTGTGCGCTGGGCGTGCATTTGCGCAAGGTTGAGCTTTGGCGTCACCTCTACCCCCAGATTGGCCATGGCGCCGCTGGCGGCTTCTTCGAAATATTCCGAGGCATGGAGCATGGCCTTGGAGGGAATACATCCGACATTGAGGCAGGTTCCGCCCAATGTTTCCCGCCCTTCAACACAGGCGGTTTTAAGACCAAGCTGTGCGGCACGGATAGCAGCGACATATCCGCCGGGGCCAGCGCCAATAACCAGCACGTCATAATCATAGGAATGGTCAGCCATTCTTTGCTCCTTTGGGCCAGTGGTGCGCGCTTCGTGGCACCTCACCTGGCGAGACTATCATATCTGGCTGGACACTGGCCTGATAATACGGGGCCATGCGTAGCCAGTTCACGGGGCCAGTTCACGGGGCCAGCTTACAGGTCAATCAATATCCGGGTTGGATCTTCAATGGCTTCCTTGATGATCTTGAGTGCAGTTACCGCTTCGCGACCATCAATCAGGCGGTGGTCGTAGCTCAGGGCGATATACATCATCGGGCGGATCACGATTTCGCCATCAATCACAACCGGGCGATCTTCAATCCGGTGCAGACCCAGAACAGCACTTTGCGGCGGGTTTATGATCGGTGTGGACATGAGCGAGCCGAACACACCTCCATTGGAAATGGTAAAGGTGCCACCCTGCATGTCTTCCATGGTCAGCGTGCCGTCTTTTGCGCGCTGTCCAAAATCGGCAATGTCCTGTTCGATGCGGGCAAAGCCTTTCCTGTCACAATCACGCACGACCGGAACGACCAGGCCATTAGGTGCACTGACGGCAACCGATATATCGACATAATCATGATAGACGATCTCATCGCCATCTATCTGTGCGTTTACGGCAGGAACATCCTTGAGCGCGAGAACGGAGGCCTTGGCAAAAAAGGACATGAAGCCCAGACGGATATTGTGCTTTTTGGCAAACAGATCCTTGTATTTTTCCCGTGCCTCAATGACAGCACTCATATCAACATCATTGAATGTGGTGAGCAGGGCCGCTGTTTCCTGCGCAGATTTAAGGCGCTTGGCTACTGTCTGGCGGAGCCGGGTCATGCGCACGCGCTCTGTCACGCGCTCAGAGGCGGGGGCAGAAGATGGTGTGCCAGAAGTGCTTTCAGCCTCTTGTCCCGTGCCGGTTTTGGCCTTTGCTGCAGCAAGAACATCTTCTTTTGTCAGGCGACCATCCTTGCCAGTGCCCCTGATCGTGGAAGGGTCAACTCCGTGCTCAAGAACGGCCCGGCGCACCGCAGGGGACAGGGTTTGCGTGGTATCGCTTTCGCCTTCGGCCGATGGTGCAGGCTGTTCGTTGCGGGAGGAAGATGATGTGCTGGCTGCTGTTCCGGCTGCGCCTTCCTCAATCAGTGCGATCAGGGCGCCGACCTCGACCGTATCGCCAACCGCAACTGTCTGTTCACTCAGCACGCCAGCGACAGGAGAAGGGACTTCAACGGCGACCTTGTCAGTCTCAAGGCTGACAATAGGCTCATCGGCGCTGACTGCATCGCCGGGTTGTTTCAGCCATTCGCCAACGCTTGCTTCAGTAACAGATTCGCCAAGAATGGGGACTTTGACTTCGATTGCCATAATATTGCTTTCCCGGAAAAATCAGGATGATCTGGATTTGGTTGTGCGTTTGCGGGGGCGGGCACTGCGACGGGTCTGGCGCAGGGTTTTACTGCCATCCTCCAGGCCCAGCGCGCGCTCTACAAGCGCCTGTTGCTGCTCAAGGTGGCGTTTTGCGAGGCCAGTTGCCGGAGATGCCGACGGGTCACGCCCGGCATAGGTCGGACGCATACCCTTTTTGCCCGCAGCTTCGGCAGAAAGTTCAATCCTGCGGTCAACAAAGAACCACGCACCGTTATTTTGCGGCTCTTCCTGACACCAGACGATTTCTTCCAGACTGGTCATCCGTTTGATACGGACGGCAAGGGGGTCTCCGGGGAAGGGGTTGAGTTGTTCGATGCGGACAATTGAAACATCATCCAGCCCGGCTTCGTCACGTTTTTCAAGCAGGTCGTAGGCGACCTTGCCGCTGCACAGGACAAGCCGTTTGATCTTGCTGTCGGCTATCTCGGTTGTATCGGATACGATACGACGGAAGTGGCTTTCACCTGTAAATTCATCAGCCGTGCTTTTGGCCATCGGGTGCCGCAGCAGGCTTTTGGGTGTCATGATAACCAGCGGCTTGCGGAAAGGTCGCATCATCTGCCGGCGCAGAACATGGAAATAATTGGCCGGAACGGTGATATTGCACACCTGGATATTATCATTGGCACACAGCTGGAGAAAACGCTCAAGTCGTGCGGAACTGTGCTCCGGCCCCTGACCTTCATAGCCATGCGGAAGCAGCATTACGAGGCCGTTGGCGCGCAGCCATTTGGCTTCACTGGCAGCAATATACTGATCAATTATGATCTGTGCGCCATTGGCAAAATCGCCAAATTGCGCCTCCCATAGGACCAGTGTTTTCGGGTCGGCAAGCGCAAAGCCATATTCAAAACCCAGAACGCCATATTCGGACAGAGGACTGTCATAAACCTCGAATTTTCCGTGCGGCAACTGGCAGAGTGGAATGTATTTCTGCTCTGTTTTCTGATCGACCCAGACCGCATGACGTTGACTGAAAGTGCCGCGCCCTGAATCCTGCCCGGACAGACGAACGCCAAACCCTTCGGTGACCAGACTGCCATAAGCCAGAGATTCTGCGGTAGCCCAGTCGAAACCCTCTCCGGTTTCAAACATTTTCTGTTTGGCATCAATCACCCGGCGGAGCGTCCGGTGCACTGAAACATCATCGGGAATTGTGGTGAGTGTTTTGCCCAGACTTTCGAACAGTTTTGGCTCAATCGCAGTATGAATATTACGGCGTGCCGTTTCCGGATCAACCGGCTTGTTAAGGCCGCTCCACCTGCCGCCAAACCAGTCCGCCTTATTAGCCTTGTAGCTGTCAGCAGCAGCAAATTCATCGCTGAGAAGCTGGTCAAACTCTGCCCGCAAACTGTCAACATAGCCTGATTCAATCTCGCCCTCACGAACCAGACGTTCGGC
>JBKEEC010000240.1:0-8298 GCA_047975785.1 Sphingomonadaceae bacterium
GCAATGGTTCGCTCGTCGGCTTGCTGGATGCGTTTCGCCAGCATGATGCATCTGCCTTTGAAGCTTATTATGAAAAATACGGGATTGGAACAGACGGAGGTGAAGCCGTCCTGCTCCAACGTGACGGAACACGGCTGACCGGAGGCGATGCGGCGCGGGCGATACGCACCGATGTCAGGCTGATGGCTGTCATTTCCCGTGCAGGAACTCATGTCGGTTTTCAGGGTGTTCAGGTGGCACATGCCCATGCACACAAGATTGTTGCCATGCGACAAAGCCGGATTTCCGGCCATCCGGTGCGTGCAGGTGATGTGGTGAGTTCTGTGTATGGCACGGGCATCATGGCTGATCGCGCGGTACATAGCGGGGAAGGCGCCGTCCGCTCCACAATAAAACGTGCGCTTGACAGGTTTGTTGCCAGGAATCCGGGTGCCGATCTGTCTCAGGATAGATGGAGGGCACGCGCAGAAAGTGCAGTGACAGACTCACTGGTGGCCATGAATCGTCGCCGGGCCGGATCTTTTGCCAGCCTCGATCATGCGCGCGGTTCATTCAGGAACTGACAACACATTTGATAAAAGGAGCCAGAATTATGACACTCCTGCAAGAGTATTCCGATACGCTGTCCCCGATTACGGCAGAAATATATCCGGATTCGACCGCCCGGCCACTTGTGAGAATCGGGTCGCGCAGCCCGGCTGTGGTTGAGGCGCAGCAGCGTTTGAATCTGGTCCATATCCGGGGCATTGCCCGGAATTATCCGCCGCTGGATGCCTGTCCGCTTACGCCTGATGGTATTTTCGGGAATAATACCAGACGGGCAGTGGTATCCTTTCAGCGGCGGGTCTTCCCTGATCAACCTCGCGAATGGGACGGGGTAATCGGATCACGGACATGGGAAAGGCTTGTCGCTCTCAGCTCTCCTGATGACCCTGTTACTCCGGTCATTCCTGACCTTCCTCCAACGCCCGTCACGCCAGTAATCAACCCGGCGCGCTGGAGCACCATTCTTGGCCGACAGGTGGGGGGGCGGGTCCATTTGCGTCATGGCAATGCTGTCCGTCCGCTGATTGACGGCCGCGAGACATTCAATGCCATGGCCTCGGATATGGGGGCAACCAATGGAGACCGGGATTTCATTTACCTTCTGGGATGGGACAATTTTGATGACTTTTCGCTTGGTGCGGCCAGCCAGTTCCGCGCCATCTATACCGCAGCAGCCCGACGCGGCGTTGAGGTTGCCGCCATGCTGTGGGACCAGCCATTCATCAACTGGCAGGCTCATCTGAATGCCAGTGCTATTGTCGGGCGGATCAACGCCCTGCCATCGGGAAAGGCTATCGAGGATGATTTGACGACCAATAATACTCTTGCCTCTACCGCACGTCTTTTAGCAGCACTGCATGCTGCAAATATCAATCCACGGCTGATTCCTGTTATTGTCCGGTTGATTGAACCTGACCTTGCCCGACTGGGTGGCTCTCATCATCAAAAGGTGCTGGTTGTGCGTCGTGGTGAAACTCTGGTTGCCTATTGCGGTGGCATCGACATGAACCCCAATCGGGTGCGGGTAGTAGATGCAAATGCCGGACAGCCGCATCACGACACCCATTGCAGGATCCTTGGTCCGGCAGCGCATGATTTGCTGGCTACGTTTCTGTCACGCTGGGAACATCATCCCCGCAGTCGGCGGTTTGGTACTTTGCGCGGGGCAAGTGAGCCTGTGCCTGCTGCCATTGCCCGCCCGGCACAGACAGATGCACCTTTGGGTGGCCCCGTATCCGTTATGGTCGCACGCACATTCAACCCCGTGCGCAGCAACCCGCCAAATGTGGTCAGGGAGCGTTCGATCAAACCCATGCTGCAGGATGCCATTGGTCAGGCACAGCGGTTTATCTATTGCGAGGACCAGTATCTTGTTGACCTTGATACGGCTGATGCTCTGGCGGCAGCGATACCACGTCTTGCCCATGTGACCATTCTTATACCCGGCAATCCGATTACGGATTTGCCATTCGGCAAGGAATACCGGCGCGACTTCTGCCAGCGTGTGCTATCCCGCCTTTCCCCTGCGGACCGGCCAAAGTTTCGTGTGTTCCAGAAAACTACCAGCCAGAGTGCCCCTGTCTTCGGGAATCATACCTATGTTCATTCCAAAAGCTGGGTTTTTGATGATGAACTGGCCGTTATCGGCACTGCCAATTGCAACCGGCGAAGCTATACATTTGATAGCGAAGTCAGTGCATTCATCTTCGAGGGACAGCCTCACCATGGTCGTTCTTCCGGCCTGAGACCGGGTTTTGCCCAGCAATACCGGATGGCCCTGTGGCAACATCACCTTGCTGCTCCTGGCCGCTTGCTGGTGGATGGAGTAGCCAGTGCATCTCTCTGGCAACGCGGCTCACGTCCACGGGGAGCCACGGTGATTGAATTTGATCATCGCCTTCCCGGAGGATTATCACGCGCAGGGTTGATGCAGCGTGTGATGGATAAAGCTTCTGATGCCGTTCGTGATCTTGTTGACCCCGTGCCGTAAAGTAATCTGGTAAAAATGACCGATGAAGCCCGCCCCTCCGTCAAGGTCACTCCCCTTTCCACTCCGGCTTTCGTTTTTCGGCAAAAGCACGAGGGCCTTCCTGAGCGTCGTGGCTGGTATAGGTGAGTTCATGCGCAGCGCGAGCAGCCTGAAGCGCCGCCCCGCGGCCCATTTCTGTAGCGAGCATCACCGTTTCGCGGCCCGCTTTTACCGAAAGCGGCGCACCTTCAAGAATTTCCTGCGCCAGTGTCAGGGCACATTCTATCAGGCCATCCGGTTCCGCCAGACGGTTAACCAGACCAATCTCATAAGCCCTCTGAGCCGTAATCGGCTTTCCGGTCAGGATAATTTCCATCATGATCCGCTGCGGGATCATGTGTATCAGTGGTGCCGCCCAGGGTGAGCCACGGCCAACCTTGACCTCTGTAATAGCAAAGCGCGCAGATGTGCTGGCAACACACAGATCGCAGCCTTGGGCTATCATCCACCCCCCTGCAAAAGCCACCCCGTTGACCGCCGCAATGGTCGGCTTGGACAGTTCAAGATTGTCATAGGGAAGCGGAAAGAAATCCCGTGGCGGAATCTGGAGGCCCGTTTCAACCATTTCCTTCAAATCGCCGCCTGCGCAAAAAGCCTTCTCCCCGCTGCCTGTCAGGATTGCCACACGCAGGGCATCGTCTTTTTCAAATCGTTCCCATGCGTTAAACAGCCCCTCACGCACTTCACGGGACAAGCAATTGCGCTGATCCGGGCGGTTGATGGTGAGAATGGCAATACCATCCTCCCTTGCGTCAAACAAAACCGCATCTGACATGCCTAAAACCCTCTCCTGATAATTTCAAAGGCAGCACGGTCCAGTTCTTCGCGAAAATCCGGATGGGCAATGGCCACCATCCGTCTGGTCCGCTCTGCCAGTGCCTGCCCTTTCAGTTCTGCCGCGCCATACTCGGTGACGATCACATCTACTTCGGTTCTCGCAGTAGTAACAGGTCCTGAAAGCGACCTGACAATCTTGCTGATACTGCCCCCTTTTGCCGTAGCTGAAAGTGCAATAATCGCCGCCCCTCCGGGAGAGCGGGCCCCTGCACGGACAAAATCCACCTGCCCGCCTGTGCCACCAAGGTAAGCCGCCCCGCTCTGCTCCGCATTGACCTGTCCGGTTAAATCCACCTCAATCGCGGAATTAATCGTGACAAGACGCGAAAGCTGGCCGAGCACTGCCGGATCATGGGTATAGCTGGTCGCGCACATACGTATGGCAGGGTTCTGATGCGCCCAGTCATAAAGCCGCCTTGTCCCGATCAAGGCGCCATTGATGGAAACCCCCCGATCAATTTCCTTACGCGCATTGGTGAGCACGCCAGCTTCGGCCAGATCAACCAGACCATCGCCCAGCATACCTGAGTGAACGCCCAGATCCTTGCGGTCATGCAGCAGTCGTAAAATGGCATCAGGCACCGCGCCAACCCCGGTCTGGATCACGCTGCCATCACCGATATAGCGTGTGCAATGACGCGCAATGGCTTCATCTGTCGGGCTGATGCTGGCAGCCTGCACTTCCACAGGAGGTTGGTCTGTCGCTACAGCCACGTCAATTTCCGATGCAGCCACCATTTCCCCGTTGGTGAATGGCACCTTGCTGTTCACCTCGGCAACCACCACCCGCGCCCTGTCCACCGCAGCGAGGACATAATCACTGATAAGACCGCAACTGTGCTGCCCCTTGTCATCTGCCTCGCCCAGCTGGATCATGGCGACATCACAGGGGATGATTCCCGCAGTAATCAGCGGGCCAACCTGGCTGACATGCACCGGGATAACCTGTAACTTGCCAGCCTTTGTCATGGCGCGCAGAGCACCAATTGCGCCCATACTGGAAAGGGCAAAACTGTCTGCCGTTCCCGCCGTGAAAAGGCCGGAAAAGCTGGTAGCGATAAACAGCTTCAACCCGTCAATACTGCGGCCCTGCTCAATCAACGCCTCCAGCAATACAGTCGGCTCACCGCAGGCCTGCCCCATAACAATGGCATCACCGGGTTTGAGCAGGGCTGAAAGGTCAAGCTGGTCAGCAGTAATCGCCCCACTCATTACCCTTCCACCTGCGCCAGTAATTGCTCTGCCCGCGACAGATAGGGCCGGTCCAGCATCCCGCCCTTATAGCCGATCGTCCCGACTCCGGGATTGGCGGCGAACAGGGCGACAATCTCGCGCGCCTGCGCAATTTCCTCTTCCCCCGGCGTAAAGGCGGCGTTGATAACATCCACCTGCGCCGGATGAATGGCGAGCATTCCCCGATAGCCATCGTGGCGGACTTTTTCTGCCCGCAATCGCAGCTTTTCCAGATCGCGAAAATCCCCCTGGATTGTCTCTATCGCCGCCACCCCTGCGGTCGCCGCGCCAAGCAGACACAGGCTGCGCGCCATTTCATAGGTAAAGCTGTAGCTGCCATCAGCATTGGTGTTGGAACTGGCACCAATAGAATCAGCCAGATCCTCCGCCCCCCATGTCAGCGCGATGACACGCGGCGCCCCCTTGTAATCCCCTGTATGGAACATGCCTTCTGCAGTTTCCGTCACCAGCACAATAACCGGCGTTGCGCCTTGTTCAATTCCATTAGCGACTTCCAGCGCAGACAGATATTTGTCCAGCGCCTCCACATCCTGTCTTCCGTAAGCCTTGGGCAGCATGATCCCGCCCGGACGCGCAGGCATGATCGCAGCGAGATCTTCCAGCGTATAAGGCCCGTCAAGCGGGTTGATGCGGACAAACAGCCTTTCCTTGCCTTCTGTCTGCGCGGCAAGAAAATCATGCACCATCTGGCGGGCCAGCGGCTTGTTCTCCACCGCCACCGCATCTTCGAGATCGAAAATGACAATATCAGCTCCGCCTGCTGTTGCTCCTGTCATTTTCTTTTCGCTGTCACCCGGCGCAAACAGCCATGAACGCATCTTCATTTATGACACACCCTTTCGATCTTCTGCCCCATGTCTTGAAGCAGCCTCGTGCCATGTCAAGATGTGCCTGCCGGCCAGCTATTCGGTATTACCCGGTCACTCAGTTTTATCTGAAAATGATCTAATCAAGATATTGCTGACATTGCGGGGTAGAAAGCCCTTCCATAAGTGCGGCTTCCAGTTGAGGTGCATAGCGCCTTTTCTTGACAGTCTCCCGCAGCGTCATTCCCTTACGTTCAGAGTTCCTCCGAAAGAGAGTTGCCCCGTAGGCAATCATGTCGCTATCATTTTTTGCGCAGCCAATATCGAGATATAAAATGGCATAGATTATGCTGTTAACGGACCCTGTTTCTTTCAGGTGATGCAATGCCTTGTCATAATTTTTGGCAACAAGAAGCTTCGGGATAGGGATAAAATTTATCACCCTTCCGGGGGCCTCACCCTCCATTTCGGTCTCAGCCAACAGATTATCGGCATAAATGTCAGCTTTTTCGAAATCGCCCAGATAATAGGCATGGCTGGTAGCGATATAATATTGCTGATAATAAGTAGGATATTTCTCTTCTGCCTTATTCACAAGCATGAGCAAGGATTCATTGGTCCGATTTGGGTCCTGCCACTCAATCTGTATCATTTCGGCGATCAGCGTCGCAGGAATGGGGTATATCTTTTCGGCTTTCTCCAGTTCTAGCCTGGCATCTTCAAGCGTATAATCTTTCCCCAGATCGATCGCACCAATCGCCGCGCGATTGATCAGGCCTGCGCGCTGTATGTGCAGGATGGCTTTTTCCTCCGGTATCTCCACAATATCCGGATTGATACAATTGAATAAATACTCGGCTGACTGGCCTCCATACGGTCTGCCGGCAGTCATCTCCACTGCATCAAGATAACAGCCAAACACCTCCCTTCGTCTTGCATTATAAACATTGGAGTAGCGCACATCATTGGCAACTGCGCCCTTTGTACCCAGAAACTGGTCATAAACTCCGATAGCGTCATTGGATATGCGCCTTGTGTCATTGATATCACTGACCTCGAAACTGCGTGCCAGCAAGGCTGTGCCATCGGACCGATAGAGAGATGCGTGAAACATAAGCTGCCCGCTCAAATCAATGAAAGAGCTTAGCACCAGCCGGTATTCAGCAGGGCTTTGCTCCTTGAGTGACACGGGTATCCGAAGATGCTGAACGCGCATGATGGCTTCACGTAATACGGTCAACCCTTCTTCGTTTGGATCACCCTGGCTGATCTCAACCGCAACCGTAGGGGCAAGATGGTGGATACTGCTTGCATTTGGCGCACTGACTCCGCGTGTCCAAAGGGTCAGCGTGGTTGCAACCACAATCAGGAACAGACTGACAAGCACCCACGCCCGATTGGTATACCAGGGTGCTGTTTTTTCTTCTTCCCCGCCATGGTCCTGCGTTGGCGTTTCACCTTCCGGGAGAACAATATCGGGAAGGGAAACCTCCGGTGTCCCGGCCGCATTTTCGCAAAATGTAAAAGTTGGCCTGTAACTGCGTGCTGGAAAAGCAATTTTTGGATTGGGTTTTTCTGCGCGATTATATTCGGCCAGCAATCTGCGCAGACGAAACATCTGCACCCGGACGAGGCTTGATTCGGCAGGGTCGAACTCTTCTCCCCGACCGAATACATCCTGGGCAATACTGTATCCGTTTATCTGTTCGCCCCGGCCAGAAAGTTCTTCTCCGACAAGATACTCAAGTAAATTTAATGATTTATCAGATGATTCAAAAATTGTAGAATGCGCAATTCCACATATCCCCTCCCGGATGAGAACTATCTGATGGGGTTCCAGTCTAGCAAAGGTGTTTTCATCAAATTGGATGCCCACTGGCCAGTTCGACTTTCACCAAGGTTCCATAAATACCAGTTTTTATCATAAACCGACCAGAAACAACACCTTGTTTCCGAATTGTCATTTACATGAATGATCTTTTTTGCGGAAAAGATCATTCATGGTATTCAGAGGGTCTGGTTAAATATTCTGGAGTTGACTTCCATCCGTATCGCTACGGATCTTGTCAAAATAGCGCGCCAGCGCAACCTTGGCCTGATCGGAAAGCTGGATGTAGCTCCGGCGCTTGTCTACCAGGTCCCGGTCTCTTTCAAACCACCCCTGATCAACCATACGCTGGATAAGGCGCAGGGCCGTTGTTTCAGGGACGCCCGATGCGATACACAGGCTGGAAACTGATATCTGGCGGCCCTCACGATGGGCAATGGCAAGATCCAGCATCATATCCCATGCCGGTTCGGCAAAAAGGCCCTGATCCATGTCTTTCAACCGCCATTTGCGGGCCCCCACTTCCCGGCGCAACTCATCCAGTCCAGGCAGATGCAGACTTTTATCTGCTCCGCTCTCTTTTGCTTCCCGAAGGGCCAGAAGAGTATGATCAATATCCGTGTGCGTCAGTGTCGTCAGGCTGGTGTCATCATTATTTCCTCCCAGACCGGAAAGACAAACAGCCGCCAGTTCAACATCAGACGACTTCAGGCTAAGAGTGCTCTCTACCATCTTCGCCAACCGGCTCAGTTGCTGGGTAACGTCACGCATCTCATGACGCAGTTCCACCAGGCGGTCATCACGGAATTGTACGGCGGCATTCATCATTCAAATCCTCACCAGTTTCAATTTCCCGCATCATTCAAAGTCGAACTGATCAAACAAGAATAACTCTTGCTCCGGAGTTGAGTGGCGAGCTGTTTTCGCGTCCAGCCACTTTCCTCAATTCGCACATTTTGAAAGAGCGAGGTTCCAGTTACTTCGTCGGAAAATCTGAC
>JBKEEC010000241.1:0-2973 GCA_047975785.1 Sphingomonadaceae bacterium
GCACGCTCGACGACTTTCTGGTGCCGGCGCTGGATCGTGCAATCCCGCTCGAACAGATGAACAAGGTTGCCGTGCGTGTCGCCCAGTAGTTGCACCTCGACATGGCGAGCCCGGCGGACCAGCTTTTCGAGATAGACCTCGTCCTTGCCGAAAGCGGCAGCCGCCTCGCGCCGCGCGGCGGCAACGGCGTTGAGCAATTTGTCTTCACTCTCGATCGGGCGCATGCCCCGGCCACCACCACCCCAACTGGCCTTCAGCATCACCGGATAACCGATTTCTGCCGCAAGCCGCTTGATCTCGGCACTATCATCGGGGAGCGGATCGGTTGCTGGCATCACCGGAACACCGGCCGCCATGGCAAGATTTCGCGCCGCCACCTTGTTGCCGAGCTGACGCATGGTTTCCTGCGATGGCCCGATGAAGGTGATTCCCGCCGCCGCGCAGGCTTCGGCAAATTCGGGACTTTCCGACAGGAAACCGTATCCCGGATGGATGGCGTCCACCTTTGCACGGACGGCTGTTGCGATGATGTCATCGATATCAAGATAGGCCTGCAACGGCCCCTTGCCTGCGCTGACGCGATAAGCCTCGTCCGATTTGAAGCGGTGCAAGGACAGGCGATCTTCTTCGGCATAAATCGCCACCGTCCCGATATTCATTTCGGCGGCAGCGCGGAACACGCGGATCGCTATCTCTGAACGGTTGGCGACCATCAGCCGCTGGATACGCTTCGTCATTCATGCCTCCATCGTAAGATTCTTCAATTACTTCGCAATATCCGCATTATCTGCTATGCTCGGAATTACTGAATTTGCGAAGATTTGTGGATATTATCCTGCAAATGTGCAAAGTTTGCGAAGATTGGACGAAGCTATGAGAAAAGCCTTCATGGGTGTGCGGCTGCGGCGGCTGCGCGAGGAACGAAATCTGAAGCAGGTTGAACTGGCAAATGCCCTTGGAATCTCGTCGAGCTATCTCAACCAGCTTGAAAAGAATCAGCGTCCACTGACCGTTCCCGTTCTGCTCAAGATCAACGCCGTATTCGATGTCGACGTTCAGCTTTTTTCCGAGGACGAGGAAGCACGCCTCATTACCGAGCTTCGCGATGCGCTGTCGGACGGCGTTGAAGCGGTCTCTGTTGCCGAAATTCGCGAACTGGCGATGAACATGCCTGCGGTGGGCAGGACGCTGCTGGCTTTCCATCGTCAATACCGGGAAGCTGCCGAGCGCGGCGAGGCGATGGCGGCGCAACTGGGCGACGAATGGATCAGCGGCGGCCCTGCTCGTATGCCTTTCGAACAGGTGCGCGATTTCTTTTATGCCCGGCATAATCATGTCGAGCCGCTCGATGAGGCGGCGGAACGGCTTTACCGGCAGGCTGGCCTTGGTCCGCGTTCCGTTCATGCTGGCCTTGTTGCCTGGCTCAAGGATCAGCACGACGTTCAGATCGTCTGGGGCGAGAGCGACAGCGCACAGCGGCGCTATGAGCCAGCGACCCGAACGCTAAATATCTCCGCTCACCTGAAACAGGGGCAGCAAGCCTTTCAGATGGCGACGCAGCTCGCTTTTCTCGAACTGGAAGACGTCATCGAAAAGCTTGCCGACAACCCGATTTTGACAGGGAAAGAGGCCCGCCAGCTCGCGCGCGTAGGCCTTGCCAACTATTTCGCCGGGGCATTGATCCTGCCTTACGCAGACTTTCTTGCCGCTGCCGAGGCTGAAGGCTACGATATCGAAAAGCTGAGCCGCAGGTTCGGTGTCGGGTTCGAGACGGTCTGCCATCGCCTTTCAACACTCCAGCGGGCTGAAGCGCGCGGCGTGCCGTTCTTTTTCGTGCGCGTTGACCGGGCCGGAAACATCTCCAAACGGCAGTCGGCAACCGATTTTCATTTCTCACGGGTTGGGGGAAGCTGCCCGCTGTGGAATGTCTATGAAGCATTCGCGCAGCCGGGGCGTATCCTCACCCAGATCGCGCAGATGCCCGATGGACGTGTCTATCTCTGGATCGCCCGGACGGTGGGCACCGGCAATGCGGGGTATGGGGTGCCCGGTAAAACCTTCGCGGTGGGTCTGGGCTGCGATATTCGCCACGCCTCGCGTCTGATCTATTCGCGCGGGCTGGACCTGAATGATCCGACCGCAACGACGCCGATCGGTGCCGGTTGCAAGGTGTGCGAACGAACAGATTGCCCGCAACGTGCGTTTCCCACCATCGGCCGGGCCGTTGACGTTGACGAAAACCGCAGCACACTTGCACCATATCCTGCTGCCTGATTTCGGCGGACGGCAGTGGCATCCCGGTCAGTTTTGCGTGACTGCTTCTGGCACAATTGTCTTGACGATTGAGGCATCGAGCGCCTCATAGTCGTGCAGTCCGATCACATCATAGAGTTCCGCGCGGGTCTGCATGTCCTCGACCATATTGTGTGTTCCGCCGTCTCGCCTGATCGCGGCATAGAGTTTGGCTTGTGCCTTGTTGGCAACACGGAGCGAGGAAACCGGCCAGATCACCATCTTGTAACCCATCGCTTCGAATTCGCTGGCGGTAAAGAACGGTGTCTTGCCAAATTCGGTCATATTAGCGAGCAGCGGCACACCGGACAGGTCGGCAGCGAACTTCTCGAACATCTCGCGCTTTACCAGCGCCTCTGGAAAGATCGCATCCGCCCCGGCCTCGACATAGAGTTTGGCGCGCTCGACCGCCGCGTCATATCCTTCGACTCCGGCTGCGTCAGTGCGGGCGACAATAACGATATCGCGGCTTGCCTTCTTTGCCGCAGCGACCTTGGCTGCCATGTCTTCCGCAGGAACGAGGTTCTTGCCGTTCAGATGCCCGCATTTCTTGGGCAGGATCTGGTCTTCCAGATGCACGGCGCCCGCGCCCGCATCCTCAAAAGTGCGGACCATATGCATGACATTGAGTGCCTCGCCATAGCCGGTGTCGCCATCGACCAGCAGCGGCAAGCCGGACGC
>JBKEEC010000242.1:0-9819 GCA_047975785.1 Sphingomonadaceae bacterium
GCGTCAGCCATGTCTCGCTGGATCTGGTGCTGGATTTTGACAAGCAGGAAGTTACCGGAACAGCGAAACTGGATGTTATTGCAAAGCCGGGCATCGACTCGGTTGTGCTGGATAATAACGGCCTGAAAATCACCCGCATCACCGATGCTGCGGGCAAGGATTTGCCCTATACCATTTCTGCGATGGTGGAAGGCATGGGGGAGCCTCTGACTGTCATGCTGCCTGAAGCAGTCAGCGGAAAACCCGCGCAGATTAGCATCACCTATTCAGCGGTCAATTCCGATGCCTTGCAATGGCTGTCGCCCGAACAGACAGAAGGTGGCAAACATCCGTTCCTGTTCAGCCAGGGGCAGCCGACGCTGAACCGTACCTGGATTCCGACCCAGGATAGTCCGGGTATCCGTCAGAGCTGGGATGCGCGGATTACGGCTCCTGAAAACCTTACCGTTGTCATGTCGGGATTGTCCGGCGGCGCACCTGTGCCAGCGGGGGAAGGGCGGCACACATTCTCTTTTACCATGGACAAACCTGTCGCGCCCTATCTGATTGCGATCGCGGCAGGGGATATTACCTTTCGTGAACTTGGTCCGCGCACAGGTGTCTGGGCCGAACCGGCCATGATTGACAGGGCCGCTGCCGAAACGGCTGATACCGAAGCCATGGTGAGCGCGGCCGAGGAACTATACGGCCCCTATCGCTGGGGACGCTATGACATGATCGTGCTGCCACCGAGCTTCCCCTATGGCGGGATGGAAAATCCGGTCATGACATTTTTGACACCCACATTCATCGCCGGTGACAAGAGCCTGACAGGGCTGGTGGCACATGAACTGGCACATAGCTGGTCGGGCAATCTTGTGACCAATGCCAATTGGGCCGATGGCTGGCTGAATGAAGGGGTGACGAGCTATTTCGAAAATCGGATTGTCGAAAAAATCTATGGCGAAAAACGCGCTCGTCAGGAAGCAGCACTGAGCTTTACCGATATGGAAAAGGCTCTGGAAGAAAATGGCGATGATTCGATGATTACGGCGCTGCATCTTCCTGCTGATGAAGCCAATCCCGATGGCGGGGCAACCGGCGTAATCTATGACAAGGGGGCAACATTCCTGCGTACGGTAGAAAGCATTGCCGGGCGTGAGAAACTGGATGTTTGGTTGCGCTCATGGTTTGATCGTCACGCATTCCAGCCAGCTACATCGGCCATGTTTGTGGCCGATATGCGCGAAAATCTGGTGCAAGGCGATGCCGACCTTGAGGCACGCCTGATGCTGGATGACTGGGTTTACAAGCCGGGTCTTCCCGCCAATGTGGCACGGCCTGATCCCATGGCTTTTATCGAGGTTGATGCTGCAGCTGAACGTTACCTGCGAACGGACCGTATTAATGCGCAGCAATGGAATAACTGGACCACTGCCGAGCGTCTTCGCCTGATTGCAAGATTGCCGCGCACACTACATGCGAAGCGGCTCACCTATCTTGATACCACGCTTGGCCTGTCCACCAGCAGTAATAACGAGATCCTGTTCGCATGGCTCGAACTGGCGCTGTCCAACCAGTATGATCCTGCCTTGCCCGTAGCAGAGCAGTTTCTCAGCCATGTTGGCCGACGCAAATTCGTCACTCCGCTCTATCGGGAAATGCTGGAGTCAGAGGGCTGGGGGACAGATTTTGCACTGGATCTCTATTCCCGCGTGCGTGGCACTTACCATGCGGTGACGCAGGCGAGCGTTGACAGGCTGATAGAAGAAACAACCGCCCCCAATGACTGATAAATAATCTCCCGGAGTTGTTATTCTTCGGCAAGTGAGCGGGCGGCATCACGGGCAGCATCGCTGGCCAGTTGATCGACCCGTTCATTTTCGGGGTGGCCGTCATGGCCGCGAACCCACTGCCAGTTGATACGGTGCGGGGCACTGGCTTCAATCAGCTCATGCCACAAATCCGCATTGCGAACCGGCTTTTTGCTGGCGTTGGTCCAGCCCCGTCGCTGCCATCCGTCAACCCATTTGGTCATGCCATCCAGCACATATTTGCTATCGGAGAACAGATTGACCTCACAGGGTTCTATCAGGGCATTCAGGCCTTGAATAACAGCCGTCATTTCCATGCGGTTATTGGTTGTATCCGGCTCTGCTCCTGAAAGTTCTTTTTCATGCTGGCCCATGCGTAATAAAACGGCCCATCCGCCGGGGCCAGGATTGCCTTTGCAGGCGCCATCAGTAAATATTTCAACACGTTTCATAGCAAGGACTGTTATTCTTTATACTTTAACACTGAAAGCATTGTTGCCCATTTTGGCATAAAATTGAAGCCTGCGGGCAAAGTCCATCGGATTCTTTCGGGTAACAAGTGCATCATCCGGAGTATGTAGCCAGTCAAATGCACGTGTGGCAATAAAGCGCATGGCTGCACCCTGTGCCAGAATGGGAAAGCAATCCTGTTCGGCAGGTGTCAGGGGACGAATGGCCTGGTAACCTGCAATCAGGGCTGCGGATACATCATCCAGAAATTGCCTGCCATGATCCGCAAAACACCAGGCTGCGTGTGTTACAGCCAGATCGTAGGCCGTAATGTCATTGCAGGCGAAGTAAAAATCAATCAGACCTGTAACGGTGTCATCACGCAGCAACACATTATCAGGGAAAAGGTCTGCGTGAATAATGGAATGCGGCAGATTTTCCGGCCACGAGGCTTCGATTTCCGGCAGTTTTTCGCTTATGATTGCGGGCAGGGCGGGGTCGATTTCTGCCAGCCTGTCACCATCACACTGGCTGATAAGTTTCCGCCAGTCAGCGGGGCGTAAATCATTGGCGCGCCTGCCTGAAAACCCCTGTGATGCCGTGTGAATCCCCGCCAGTGCCTGTCCGACGGCATAGGCCTGTTCCGGCGTAGGAGAATCAACGGATACTCCTGGCAGAAACTCTATCAGGGCAACGGCCTTGCCCCTTTCCATGCGCCAGCCCGCACCGTCGCGATCATGGATGGTGCGCGGGACAGGGCACCCCTCTCCGGCAAGGTAATCCAGCAGGCCAAGAAAAAAGGGCAAATCATCCAGCTCTATCCGCCTCTCATACATGGTGAGGATAAAACGCGAATCATTGCCCTTGCCCCCGGTTGTTTCGATCAGCCAGTTGCTGTTGGATACTCCTTCGGCAATGCCTTTTGCCGAAACGAGTGTGCCAACATCGTAATGACTGATCAGACGGGAAAGATCTTCTGCTCCGAGATGCGTATAGACAGCCATCAGGCAGTGTCCTGCTGAACCAGTTGACGCGGCAGTTTGAATATCATGTTCTCATGCCGACTGATGACGGTTTCCTCGCGCACATCACGCCATTTTGCGAGCCAGTCCAGCACTTCGCGCACCAGAATCTCTGGCGCAGATGCACCGGCTGTCAGCCCAAGTGTTGTTACACCGGCAAGCATGTTTTCCTGAATGTCGCTCGCGCGCTGGATCAGTGCTGCGCGTGACCCGCAGCGTTCGGCAACTTCAACCAGTCGCATCGAGTTGGAACTGTTGGGCGCGCCAATCACCAGAACCAGATCACTGCGCGGGGCAATGTCTTTTACTGCGGCCTGACGGTTGGAGGTCGCATAGCAGATATCTTCTGCCTTTGGGGCAATGATTCCGGGGTATTTTACCCGCAAGGCAGCGATTATTTCTGCGGTATCATCCACAGAGAGCGTTGTTTGCGTGAGAAAGGCAAGCTCCTGACCTTCGGGAATCTCGAAAGCGGCGACATCTGCCAGAGTTTCGATCAGTGTAATCTGACCGTCAGGAACCTGCCCCATTGTGCCAATCACTTCAGGGTGGCCACGATGCCCGATAAACAGGATATGGCGGCCAGCCTCTACCTGCCGGGTTGCCTGACGGTGGACTTTGCTCACCAGCGGGCAGGTGGCGTCAAGATAGTTCAATCCGCGGCTTTCCGCTTCGGCCGGCACGGATTTGGGCACGCCATGCGCACTGAAAATGACAGGCACGCCATCAGGCACCTGATCCAGCTCATCAACAAAGACAGCGCCTTTGGCCTTCAGGCTATCAACGACAAACTGGTTATGCACGATTTCGTGGCGGACATAGACGGGCGCGCCATAGCGTTCTATCGCTTTCTCCACGATTTCTATCGCCCGGTCCACACCTGCGCAAAAACCGCGCGGAGCCGCGATCAGGACGGTAAGCGGAGGTTTCGAATCCATCGGGGCTTGCCTGTGCAATGAAGCGTTCATATCGATGGCTCTAGCGATTTGCGGCTGACCTCGCTAGGGCGTCACAAACGAAATCTTCGAAGGATTCATTTCTATGCCATCCCGTCCCCTTCGCCTCCTTGCTGTTCTGGCCGTGGCAACAGCTCTTGCCGGTTGCAATAAAACCGGGGAGCTGGTCATCAATGAAGGCGTTGGCGTCTCCCAGGTGCGGACAGCCTGCCCGGCAGTAGGCGTGCCGGATTATACAGGTGACATCACGCTTTTCCGCACTCCGGGTGTGCGGACTGCAGATAATATCGATATCACGGCAAGCATGACCAATGTGCGCAGCCAGTGCAATGAGGAAGGCGAACGGGTCTATACCGGCGCTACTTTTGACGTGCAGGCCCGGCGCACGGATGTTCGCGGTAGCAGGCAGGTTGAATTGCCCTATTATTCGACCATCCTGCGCGGCGGAACTTCTGTGGTCGCAAAGCGGATAGGCTCGGTGGTGCTCACTTTTGCTGACGGCCAGGAACGGGCACAGGCCAGCGGCACGGCAGGGGCGTATATTGACAGGTCGGCTGCAACCTTGCCACCGGAAATTCGCGAGCGAATTACCCGCAAGCGCCGGGCTGGTGATGCGGATGCGGCACTTGACCCACTGGCTGACCCTGAAGTGAAATCGGCTCTGGCGCGTGCCAATTTTGAGCTTCTGGTTGGCTTTCAGCTTACGCCTGATCAACTTGCCTATAACGTCACGCGTTGATCAGAGGCTCCGGCAGGGCTGCACATAAATCAGGCAGGCCTTGCGCTTTTGCGCATATCGGCTAACCGGCCTGACCATGTCTGATCAACTTGATACCCACACGCTATATGCTGCTTTTGCGGCAAAAGTGTCTGATGCCCTCAATGCACTGGTGGCAGAAAAAGTGCTGCCTGAGGGTTTGTCCTGGGCCAATGTTACCGTGGAGCCTCCGCGTGATGCTGCCCATGGTGATCTGGCAACCAATGCCGCCATGGTGCTGGCCAAACCCGCCGGGACCAATCCACGCCAGCTGGCAGAGCGGATTGCCACAATTCTGGGGGCTGACCCGGCGGTTACGAGCGCCGAAATTGCAGGTCCGGGCTTTATCAATCTGCGCGTCGCGGATCAGGTATGGCGTAATGAAGTGCACAATATTGCTGCATTGGGAGACAATTACGGGCGATCCTCGATCGGGCAAGGGCGGGCGGTCAATGTGGAATATGTCTCCGCCAATCCGACCGGGCCGATGCATATGGGGCATTGCCGCGGGGCGGTAGTTGGTGATGCGCTGGCAAATCTGCTGCAGTTTAGCGGCAATTCGGTGATCCGTGAATATTACGTCAATGATGCCGGGGCACAGGTGGATGTTCTGGCACGCTCTGTCTATCTGCGATACCGGGAGGCGTTGGGACAGGATATTGGCGCAATACCCGATGGACTTTACCCCGGTGATTATCTGGTTCCGGTGGGTCAGGCGCTGGCCCAGCAATATGGCGACACTTATCTGAATGTAGCCGAGGCCGATTGGCTGCCCGTGTTTCGTGACTTTGCGGTAGAGCGGATGATGGGGCTGATCCGGTCCGATCTGGCCTTGCTTGGTATCCACCATAATGTGTTCTCATCTGAAGCAAGCTTGCAGGCAGATGGCAAACCGGCTGAAGCAGAAGCATGGCTGAGGGCGCATGATCTGGTTTATGACGGGGAACTGGAAAAACCCAAGGGCAAGACTCCCGATGACTGGGAGCCGGTTGAGCTGCCTCTGTTCCGCTCGACCCGTTTTGGCGATGATCAGGATCGACCGATTCGCAAAAGTGATGGCTCCTGGACCTATTTTGGCGCCGATCTGGCCTATCATTTTCAGAAAGCGAGTCAGGCAGATGAACTGATTGATATCTGGGGTGCAGACCATGCTGGCACGGTAAAACGAATCAAGGCTGCCGTTGCTGCCCTGACAGAAGGGGCGGGGCGGGCCATTCCGTTTGATGTCAAGCTGGTGCAGATGGTGCAATTGCAGCGTGATGGTGAGCCGGTCAAGATGTCCAAACGGGCCGGCACATTTGTTACACTGGCAGACGTGGTAAGAGAAGTGGGCAAGGATGTGGTGCGCTTCACCATGCTGACCCGCAAACCCGAAGCACAGATGGAGTTTGATTTCGCCAAAGTCGTTGAAGCATCAAAGGAAAATCCGGTTTTTTATGTGCAATATGCCCATGCCCGGATATGTTCGACCTTGCGCAAGGCAGAGGCGGAATCCATCAGGCCCGATGCGGACCGGACGAATCTTCTGACTGCAGATGATATTGCCCTGATCAAGCAGGCTGCGCAATTCCCGCGTATGGTTGAGGCTGCCGCCCAGGCGCGCGAACCTCACCGGATTGCGTTCTTCCTTTATGACCTTGCGGCGTCATTCCATGCGCACTGGAACCTTGGCAATGATGCACCTGAAAAGCGGTTCATCGTGGCACAGAATCCGGATTTGACTTCGGCGAGGCTTTTCCTTGCGGCCCAGATCGGGCAAGTAATTCGTAATGGTCTTGCGATATTGGGTGTTGAGGCCGTTCAGGAGATGTGACCATGGCCGACGATAATCAGAATCGGCATCAAGACGACGATACGCCTGAAACAGGCGATGCAGACAATGAGATTGCTGAAACAGGGGCTAGTGAAGATATGGCTGATCAGGAACCGAATATTGCGGATTCCGAACTTGCTGATGAAGAGCTGGCTTTGTCAGATGAGGATGAACGCCTGCCCTGGCTCGAATCAAGTGATTATGATGATGGCGATGATTCGGTAGATGGCGCGCGCCTGCTTGGGCTGATTTTGCTGGGGCTGGTGGCGCTGGCATTGCTGCTGGGTGCAATCTGGTGGTTTTCGCGTCAGTCAACCGATCCGGAGCTTTCTGGCGATGGCAGCACTATTGCAGCGCCAGAAGGGCCTTATAAAGAACGGCCTGATGACCCCGGGGGCAAGACCTTTGAAGGGACCGGAGATTCCAGCTTTGCAGTTGGTGATGGCAGATCGCGCGAAGGTGTGATTGCGGACAAGCCCGATAACAAGGGTGCTTCTGCTGCCGGGTCAGGACCTGCGACAGCAGACAAGACCGGATCGTCTGACAAGAAAAAAGATGCCAGCACCGCCGCAGCATCATCGCAAGGTTCCGCAACCAGTGGAGCAACAAGCGGTGTTGGTGTTCAGGTCGGCGCCTATTCTGACCGTAAATCTGCAGAAGCCGGTTGGGCCAAGCTGTCGCGTCAGACTGACAAGCTTTCCGGTGTCTCCTATCGTATTGTCGAGGGACAGGCTGATATTGGCAAAGTGTATCGTTTGCAGGCCGTTCCGGGCGATGCTGCAGCGGCAGACCGTCTGTGCAATGCGCTCAAGAGCGAAGGAATTGCCTGTCAGGTAAAACGATAAAGCAATACCGGAATGCGTTGAGGGTGACTTTTCGCATTCTGGTAAAGCCTGCCTGGTAAAGCCTGCGCCGCTCCTGAGCGTTTCAGGCTGCAGATGCGCCAGCATCATTGCAGTCTGACATTAGAGTGTGATGACAAAAAGTGGGCACCGGTTTTTGTCAAAAAATCACACGACAACAAAAGTATAAAGAGCGGGATGTGATTCTGTCATATGTCATCCCGCTCTAGACGCAGTGCGAATGACAGGATGCGAATGACAGGATCTGCCGGCTTTTCGCGGCTTGCTCCCGATGCTCTATCCACATGACAGTGATCCGCCTGCCTTGCGGAAATGGCAGTTTTCCGGCAGATACTGCTGCTTATGACACCTGCCATATTCGGGATTTCCGGGGCCACGCTCTCGGCTGATGAAACGGACTTTTTCCGGGATAGTGATCCGGCCGGTTATATCCTGTTTGCCCGCAATTGCGAGAACCGCGACCAGCTCAGGGCGTTGACGGATGAATTGCGCAGCATCCATGGCCGTGACCGCCTGTTTATCTGCATCGATCAGGAAGGTGGACGGGTGGCTCGCATGAAGGCACCGGAATGGACCCGCTTTCCGCCCGGAGAAGTGTTTGATCGCCTGTATGACATTGCCCCTGTCAGCGCGATAGAGGCCGCGCGCGCCAATGCGCAGGCTTTGGCTATTGAACTGGCAGAAGTAGGGATCAGTGCCGATTGCCTGCCCTTGCTTGATATTCGTCAGGCGCAGGGGCACGATGTGATAGGCGACCGGGCACTGGGGAGCGAACCTTTGCGAGTGGCAGCTTTGGGCCGTGCGATACTGGATGGGCTGGCTCAGGCGGGTGTCGTCGGGACTATCAAGCATATTCCCGGTCATGGACGCGCCCTTGCCGACAGCCACAAGGAACTGCCCGTTGTAACAGCCAGTGCTGAAGATCTGGAAACAGATCTGGCTCCATTCAAAGCCTTGTCGGATGCGCCGGTGGGGATGACCGCCCATATCCGCTATACTGCGTGGGATGCAGACCACCCGGCAACGCAATCGCCTTATGTCATTCAGCAGATTATCCGTGAAGAGATCGGGTTTTCCGGCCTGCTGATGAGCGATGATCTGGACATGGAGGCGCTGGAGGGAAGCGTTGCGCAGCGTGCTGTTGCAGCCATTGCTGCCGGATGTGATCTTGCCCTCAATTGCTGGGCCAGAATGCCGGATATGATCGGCATTGCAGAACAGACTCCCGCCCTTTCAGGCGAAGGAGCGGCGCGGCTGGACAGGGCGCTGGCCTATGCGAATATGACAGGTGAGCAGGACCAGCAGGCATTGCTTGCCAAACGGGATGATTTGCTGGCCCTGGCGAGTAGTGCCGCGTGACAGGCGAGCAGACAGCAAGCGAACAGACAGATGGCGGCTTCATGTTTGCCGGGCCGGAGTTGGAACAGGATGAAGCGTGGGTTGAGCCTGCACCTGCTCCATCGGACAAGCCATCAGACAAGGATGCCCTTTATCTCGAACTGGACGGGTGGGAAGGTCCGCTTGATCTGTTGCTGGACCTTGCACGGCGGCAAAAGGTTGATTTGCGGCAGATTTCCATCCTTGGGCTGGTTGATCAGTATCTTGCCTATATTGATCATGCAGAAGCCCTGAAGCTGGAGCTTGCGGCAGATTATCTCGTAATGGCAGCGTGGCTTGCCTATCTCAAATCAGCATTATTGCTGCCCAAGGATGAGCAGGAAGATCCCAGCCCCGAAGAGCTGGCGCTTCGTCTGCAATTGCGGCTGCAGCGTCTGGGCGCGATGCGGGATGCCGGTGCAAGGTTGATGGCGCGGGACCGGATAGGACGGGATATTTTTCTCCGGCCTGCTCCCGAAGGCCTGCGAACAGACCGCAAGACCTTGTGGCAATGTGACTGGTATGCGCTGGTTCAGGCCTATGGTCAGGTAAAGGCCCGCACAGCCCCTGCAGTGCATATAGTGCGCGAACGTCCCGTCATGACGCTGGAAAGCGCCCTGCAGCGTGTGTCATCCATGCTGGGTGTCAGGCTGGACTGGGTAGGTCTGGAAGAGTTTTTACCTCCTCCTGCCGAGCCTCGTCTGCGCCGTTCGGCCTTGGCCAGCAGTTTTGTGGCTGCGCTGGAACTGGCACGGCTGGGCAAGGCGGAACTGGAACAGAATGAGATA
>JBKEEC010000243.1:0-7706 GCA_047975785.1 Sphingomonadaceae bacterium
ATAATTTCCGTTTGGACACTAAAGTTATGTAACCAGTACTACTAATATATTTTGGGTGAGTAAATAAACTGTAACGACTCCAAAAAAACTCTAAATCTAAACATTCATAATTAGGGTCAGGGAAATTCTTTATAATAGATTTTCTGAAATCATCATATTTGATGTTACTTTTAAACGAAAGAAATTCTAAATCAAAAGCTCTCTCAATATAATAAGATCCAGATTTTGCGCAAAAATTCCCTCCAGTTATTTCTTCAATCAAACTAAGATCTTTGTGAATTATTTTTTCATTATTTCTATAGTGTACAAAGACACATGTAGCAGATATGGTAATTAGGGGTAAGCATATAATAAATATTTGCGACAGAACCTGATATACTCATCCTTGCTTCCTTCCGTTGAAGCATGGATACCGCCGCTATCGTCTTTCCACCGCCTCATATCGCCATGCAAGATCCGATGCCTTCGACCTGTGGAACGGATATGCCCTCGAAATGGCCGCGTGAAAAACGTGAAAGAGACGCCTTCACCCATTGACACAGCAGGATCACCTCAAGTTGGCAATGCCCCTCAATGAGTAAAATCCGACCCAAGATCACGCGCCGCATTAATGACGCGCAACACTGTCACAGTCTCGTCGTTGATTTTATAAGCAATGATCAGACGACGCTCGAACGCCAATGTCCGTAGTCTATCGCTCAAATCGTCGCGCGGCGTTCCGCGATTTGGGAATTCGGAGAGCGCAGCGATCCGTGCCTCTATGCGATCAATATATCCGGTTGCGGTTTCAGCATCCGCTTCGCTCGTGATCCATCGATGCAGTGCAATCAAATCATCGATCGCTAATTCTGAAAGTTGAACGCGATAGATCATGCCTCTGGTGAGGAGATGGAATTACGCACCCGCGCAAATGCTTCATCTAGAGGAACAGAAGGACGCTTATCTGCCAACGCTTCCTCTACCCGGGCACGCACCAGGCCGTCCAGCACCGCTTCCTCTCGGTCCAAAGCACGCAATCCTGCTCGCATAAGCTCGCTCATCGACGCATAGCGCCCTGACGCCAGATGCCGTTCCGCATGGACCGTCATTTCTCCCAAAGTTACAGAAATTGCTTTTGCTGCCATGCTGGCCTCCGTCAATATGATTTTATCATATCAGAAGGCGGTTGATGAGACCAGTCCAGAATCGCCAACAGAGCCGTCATTCATAGGACAAAGCCGCCCATCCAAACTTGCCGTAGGTGCATCTCGTTCAATTTGCGGCTGAATGACCGGAACCGACGTCGGTTGCTACCAGTTTGAACAGCAGCAAAGTGGGGGGAGCGGACTTGGTGATCTGGTAGCACACGCCTACGCGCGTACGTAAAACGCACTTTCGGGTAGTTGCCCAATCGGGCATATCGTTGGCAAGCAGATTCAAAGCCCTCAGCCCGGGTTTGCCCGTCTGTAAGCGACGCCGATCCGTTTCTTTGCGCTGGCGCGGCGGCGTAGCAGTGTGCGTACAAATCGCTCGGCATCATGGTCTTCGGCAAAGGAAACCACCCTGCCCTGCCCCCGGGTACCGATCCGGCCCCAGCGATATTCGACAATCACATGACCAAAGAGATCACGATTCTGAACGATCATGTAGCGCCGCGCGATATTGCGCGTTGGATCCACGGCCTCGAGCCAGATCAGCGGATCATCCCTGTGTGCCTTATATGCCATGGAACGAAGTATGAACGCGGCGTCAGCCTTACGTCCAACGAGGATTTTGAATCAATCCCCTCCCACTGATTCAGCAAGACGATCAAGATTTGCGAGAAAAAAGCGTTCGCTCCATAAGTCCAGCGATTTAAGCTCGCCAGGGCGCAAAAAGCGACACACATCCCCGGCAGCAGCATCCCAGTCAATCGCCATGATCTTCTGGCTCAATGCATTCTGCAGCCAGGGCATATGCCTGAATGTAGAAGCGCATCTCCTCAATCGCCAATCCCGACATCATCATCACGGTCACGGCCACGCTCGACATCATGCGAACGCGGGTCGTCCCTGCCCTGCTCGCGCGCAGCAGCGCGCTCGGCGATTTGTTCATGGATAGCCGCACGGGTTTTTGCGTCATGGCGTTCCCCGGCAATATCAAGCGCGGCAAACTGTTTGCCATCGTCGCGCTCGAGCTGGGCGATGATCGCCTCCCTGTCGTCGACATGGAGGGTAAAGCCGCCCTTCGCGCGCGAGGCCAGCACATAGGTGAGCGATTCGGTGTTGAGCACGCGGTCCTGGCTGCTGAGCACGGCAATGGCGTTCTCCACCGTTTGCCCCTGGGCGCGGTGCATGTTGAGCGCGGTCCCTTCCATCAGGCGATGGCGCATGGGGTCGTCTTCGCCGAGCACAAAGGCCCTCCCCTCCCGGTCCTGAAGGTGCAGGTCATGGCCATTGATGGCGGTTACCTCGACCTGCCCGTTATTGGTGATGCCCAGGGCTGTATCGTTGGCGGTCCAGAGCAGCTGGTCACCGGTGCTGACCTCGATCGGACGCGGTGCCGATAGCCCGAGGCCTTCGCTGCGCGGATGAATATCTGCCGGTCTGAATTGATGCGCCCTGCCCTGCTGTTCGATCGCGACGGTGCCGGCACGTTGATCAACATGGGTGATGGCGTGATGGCCACGTTCCAGCCCTGTTTGGTCATTGGGTTTGTGGACGTCGAGGATCAGACCTTCCTTGTAACTGCCCGCATGGCGCATCTGCTCGCGGGTCATATGCAGGCGCTCATGGCTGGTAAGGCGTAAGGATGGCCGCTCTCCATGCTCATCGCGCAGTACAGAGCGCACATGCATCTCGACATCGCGGCGCAGCCGGTGGCCGGAGGTGAAGATTGCTGTTGTCGCGCGGGTTTCAGGCGCAAGCTTTGCCCATTGAGAAACAGCTGCGTCTGCAGGATAGCTGTGTTCCTTGACCCTGTCGCCAAGATATTCGAAGGCCTCCCGGATGTCACCGCGTGCAAGCGCCGCGACCGCGGCCTGCATTTCGGGATTGTGCTGGCGGATATTATCAGAAAGGCGCGCATTGGTCCCAAGCCTTTCCTGCAACATGGCAAAGGGATGACCGGCTTCGACCGAGGGTATCTGTCTGGCATCGCCAACCAGTGCAATCCGGCCGATCCCGAGTTTTTCCGCGACCTTCATCAAAGCCAGCATCTGGCGCGAGGAGACCATCGAGGCCTCGTCAATGATCAGGGTGCTGCCGCGGTGCTTTTCAAGATCGGCAGAGGCAGCCCCCCTGCCCTCGATAATCTGCGCATGACGGGTCAGAAAATGCGCAATAGTGCGGGTCTCGATGCCGCTTTCCGCTTGCAGTTTTGCTGCCAACCCAGATTGGGTGGTCAGCGCCAGCAATTTTGGTCGGTTTTCTGCGGCTATGGTGTTGATCGCGGTAAAAATGGTTGATTTGCCGGTGCCGGCATCGCCTTGAATAGTCACGATTTTATCGTTTGCGTTCAGAATGGTATTGGCGGCCGCCAATTGTTCCGGCTTGAGGTCAAAACCGAGTTTTTCATTGGCAGCCTGCTGGATCAGGCTTTCCGCCTTGTCCGATGCATGGCCGCCCGGGCCTGCCCCCTGCCCTGTCCGCGCGATTCGCAGGATCTGGCGCTCGGTTCTGACCAGATCGCGCGTGGTCATCAGGCCGACATGCTGCCCCCTGCCTGCAATCAGCTCGCCGCCTTTTACAAGTTCTGTGAATTGCTTCTCGATGGCGGCTATATCAGCTTTCTGTTCGGCAAAATTAAGCGCTTCGCGCAAGACATCATAGACCTTGAACGACGACTGACGCTCTTCAAGGTGACGCATAGCTGCCGCGACGGAAAAACGCGCGGCGAGAGGTTCGGCCTGTTTGCTATTGGTTTGTACAAGCGGCTCGGGGTTGGGGCGCAAAAATGGTGTAACGCGTTCGAGCAGTTTGCCGCCCCATTCGCGGATAAGGCCGAGGACACCGCGCGCCTGTGTTTGCTGTGGTTCGCGCGGAATCATTCTGGCAAAATTTTCTCCGCGATTGGCGGCGCGGATCTGCCATTCGGCATGCAAATTTGGGCTATGATCCGGTGCCTTGTCTTCGCGCGATCTGACAGCAATGGCGCCGCGTGCTTCGGGTGAAGCGGCCCCGATCTGACTGGCAATTGCGTTAATCTGGCTTGCGCGCTGCGACCAGTGCTCGATCGTTTCGCGGGAAAATCCTGCCAGTTCAAAACTGCCGTTTTTGCCAATTTCGCCAATCTCATATCCCGCGCGCTCAAGATCAATACGCAGCTGATTGTGATAGAGGGCCCCAAGCATTTTATTCGCCTGCCAGATTTGGCTATTGTGCAGGGCTCGCCATTCACCATCACTGCGCCGGGTGGCATTCACGACGACAGCGTGAGAATGCAATTGTGGGTCGCGCGCCCGGCTTGTATCGTGATGAAAAAGCGCTACGAGCAGGTTTTGGCTCTTTTCGACGACCGCCCCGCCCCGCCCCGATCGCACTTCGGCAAGGTTCTTTTCCGCCCAGCCCAATGCAGATTTGACCGCCGCATGATGAGCATCGATAACGCGCTGATCGCCGCCAATCAAAGCCATTAACGAAACGGATTTCGGGGCCGAAAAGGTCAAATCCATCCCAGGCTGACGCTGACCAGAACCGGAGGAAATTTCCGACCCATTGGGAAGTTTTCCAGCGAGGACTTCTTCAAACTTCTGGGCCTCGACCGGACCGTCAAGGCCAAGGTCTTTCGCCCCTTGGCCTGCCCATTCGCTATGTTCGTGGCTATCGTCGATGGCATAATAATTATCCGCAGCGTAATATTCTGCGGCACCGGTGGCGGAAGAAACTGAGGATACGGACAGCATCACTCAGCCTCCCGTTTTTACTCAAGACCGGGAAAAGTGACGGCACATGCATGATCCGTTTTGTGCAGATGAGCCTCGTCAAGGCAGTGCGCATAGCTGCGGACAAATGCAGGATATGACGAAAGCTGCATGGAGGTTCTCAGCACATCCACAGCAAGATGATTATCACGGCCGGCCAGAACCGCAGCAGCCGCAATCGGGTCGCGTTCACCTAGGGTGAGTTTTGCGATTTCTCGCGCTGGAGAAGATTGCGCAGGCAAAAATGCCAACACTATGACTGTTGCTATTACGCCTACAGCGCAGCCAATGCGTGCAAACCGGTTTTTCCAGAGTGGACGGTTCAGAGCCCGCAGACACCGCGCTTCCATCTCACCAAATACTGATTGGAGGCTATTTGCTGAATCGATAATTGTTCGCTCCAGCGCATTGAGAGCAGAACAGGTTTTGTTGTTTTGATTTGCCAAGGTCTGAAGCTGTGCCAGCAGCCATTTCTGGTCCGGCTGCGCGGCGACTTTTGCACTCACTCCCTGTAAAAGCGTCTCGAGGCCCTTGCTCCGGATTTCCTGCCGCTTTTGCGCGTGGTTCGCCTCGCGCATAGCCGAAATGTCGGCAATTGTGTGTTGACGCGGAACCCCATCCGGCCCGAATTTTTGGCGCAAATCATCCGCAAGCACCTGCGCAATATATTCGTTTCGGGACTGATTGGCCTGCGCGGCGGCACGGTCGATTCTGGTCACGAGAGCAGCATCCACGCGCAGCTTGATTTCGACGCGGGCGCTCATTGTGCAAGCCTCCGTTTTGCTGCTGAAATAAATTTTTCGCTGCGCGCAGTTATGCGATCGCGGGCCGATTTTTGTTCGGACCCAGGGAGGCGATCCAGCCATTCTTCCGTCGCTGCCAGCAGACGGCAATTTTGAGCGAGAAGCAGATCTTCTGCTCGTCGGGCGGCACCAGATATTTGTTGAGAAACACGCGATCCAATCCAGTCAGAAACAGAACGACCTTCACGTTTTGCGGCCGCACGTATTTGTGAAATTTGATCGGCTGAAAGGTAGAGCGACAGAGCTGCCTTGCGCGCCATCACACCGCCCTCCTCGCCAGATCTGCGACAATGTGCGGCTTCTGACCCGCAAGCCCTGCGCAATGTGCCATGTCGCTGTAATCGGCTGTGACAGCGCCATAGGCGCAATGTGCGAGCATGGCCCCACCCTGACCCCCGCAATGTGCGTGAGCTGGGATCACTGCGGGGTCACTTGCAACACTCTGAATTACCGTGATATATTTGCACAAGCGTTCCCGGCCACGGGTGCATAAGGTGTGCCTCCCAAAATAAAAGAAAAATGGACTTCTGCTGTTCTGCGTAGATTTGTGTGATTTTGGATAAATTTGCATGCGTGCCTCACTTTTTAGAGGCCCTTCATTGAGCAGATTTTTTCGCGCAATGCGAAAGTTGTTGCGATAAATATCGCGAAATTAGTTCTGACCGTTTTTGACCGAACCCGGAACATTTATAAATCTGGGCAACGGGCCGAAGCGTTTGTGAGCCAATTCTTCGAAAGGCTCGCAAACCACATCCAGATTGCCAACCATCAAAGAGAAAAAGCTGGCATTACTCTCACCCTTGCCGGTCAATGCGGGACTCCGCAAACGAGCAAGTTGCTCCTTGCTGAAAGCAATCTGCGCTCCCACCTTGTCTGCCGTCTCATCCAGCAGTTCGGCGAAATCGGCAAACAATGCATCGCGCGCCGGAAATGGTAAATGGGCATCCCGACATTTCCGGAGCGTATCGACGATCAGCTCCATCGCCAATCTGACTTTTAACCGCCGAACCGTGTCGCGCTTGTAAACCCGCTCCAGAAGAAAAAACATCTCCGGCAAAGCCGATACGACAGGCGCATTCCAGAGCATATAATCATACCAGCTTCCGGTCACTGCAGGCGAGACAATGATAAACCGATTTTGTGCCGCTGGCTGATGAAACAAATCCGGTAAAATGGCCTTATCCTGCTTGAGCGCCGCAAATAGTATTTCCACGTGAACCGGTTTTTGTGAAACCGGCGTATGATCGATAACCGTCTTTGTTTTGCTAATCTCCAGCAACCGATAATTTGGTTCCTGAAGTTTTTTCAGAATCTCCAGAACCGCCTGCCGCTCTTCAAATGGCGGAACGGAAAAACGCGCACACCGCCAGTCAAACCGGGACCGGCCTTCGAGAAAATTAAACCCGGCCCAGAGCAGACCAAAACACAGCAACCATAAAGCCAAGCCAATCCAGTCAAAGCCTTGCGTAAAGGTCCACGCCCCCGCAGTGATTATGGTCAGCACACCCCATGCCAACAAATGCTTGCCGCGCGCATGATCGCGTCTTTGCCGCGCCCGAAAATTCTCCGCTGCTTGGTAAATAGCGTCGTAGTCCAGGGTCTTGCCAAGCCGTTTTGCTTCTGCCGTGAAAAACTCCGCGAAAGCTGTTTCGGTCAATCTATGGTTTTTCCGGCTCACGCCCCCTGCCCCGCTTCACACATATCGCTCAAAATCCATACTGTGATGCAAAACACGAACGATCAAAATGCCATCCACTACAGGCCGATAAAAAATAACATGCGCCTGTTGCCGGATCCGGCGCAGCCCCGGTGTCAGTTCACCTGCACTACGTCCCAATTGCCGGTTATCAAGCAATGCATCAAAGCAGCTCTGCAACTGGTCACGATATTTGCGCGCCTGCGCAATTCCAAACTCTGCAATCGTATAATCGGCAATAGCCGCAAGATCAGAAGCAGCCTGGCCGCTGATATGAAGCCTAGCCACATGCCGAACGGCTGCGCTTTTCTTCACTCTACCAGATATC
>JBKEEC010000244.1:0-9792 GCA_047975785.1 Sphingomonadaceae bacterium
TCCCGGCCTGAAAAGCCGTGCCGAACTTTTCCAGCTCCTCTTTGCTGACTTCGGGAAAGCCACTTTCTCCGAAGCCTTCGGGTCGTTTCAATGCGCTGTCCCAGGCATTGCTGGTCACCAGCGCAGGGCAGACAAGCGAGCAACCAATCCCATGCGGAACCAGATTATAGCGCAAACTTTCCGTAAGGCCGCGAACGGCAAACTTGCTGGCGGTATAAATCCCGGCCTGCGGGCCAGAGAGATAGGCAGCCATACTGGCAATGTTGGTAACATGGCGGCGCCCGTCAGCCCCCTTGATCAGGGGCAGGAAACTCACCAGACCATTAACGACACCGCCAAAATTGACGCCCATAATCCAGTCATAATCATCATAGCTGGCCTCATCCGTAGGGCCAAAAACAGACACACCTGCATTATTGACCAGCACATGCACCGCCCCGAAATGAGACTCGATTTGAGCCGCAACATTGGCAAAGCCTGCACGGTCCGTCACATCAAGCCTGACGAACAGAGGCATCTCCCGCTGATTGTCATCAAACCACAGGGCCGCCTTGTCGCGGTAATCCTCATTGCGATAGCTGAGCGCCAGCCTCATTCCTGCATCGCTGAAAGCCTTGGCTATTCCCAGTCCAAGACCTGACACCCCGCCGGTAATAAATGCCACCCGACCTTTCCATAGATTTTCCTGCTGCCTGGTCATTGCAAAGATTCCTCTCGCCATATTTCTAACGAATGTTATTATTACCGCGATTCAACGGAAATGACAAACCGGGAGAGAATAATGTCAAATACTGAAAACCGCATGGAAGAGCTGGAAAATCGTGTTGGCATTCTGGAAGATATCAATGCCATCAGACGGCTTCACTGGGCTTACGGTTATTATATTGATTTCAACCGCGCACGTGATGTTGCCAATCTTTTTTCAGAAGATGGCGAGGTAATTTTCCTGTCGGGCATATTCCGGGGTCATGAGGGAATTTTCCGCCTCTATGGCACATGGTTCCAGAACTATTTTCTTGAACAGGGCGGCGAAGGACCAGAATTTGGTTTTCTGCTGGATCATTTCCAGATGCAGGACATCATCACAATTGCCCCCGACCGGAAGAGCGCCAAGGGCCGGTTTCGTGGCCTGTTGTTTGGCGGCAGCCATGAACAGCGCAGTTTCCGCCCCGAAGGGCTGCCTCTGCAATTTATGGAATCGGGCATTTATGAAAATGATTATGTCCGCGAAAACGGCGTCTGGAAAATCAAACGTCTGGATTACATGATGCAATGGCAGGGTGATTATGAAGATGGCTGGTCAAAGACAGTCAGCCATTTGCAGCCCCTGACAGAAACCTATCCTGAAAACCCGATCGGGCCAGATGAGTTGCTCAACGCTGATGAATTGCGCCAGACATGGCCCCACCGCCAAGATGTTCCGATGCATTTTGCACATCCCAAATTCGGTGCAATTCTGGCCAGCCAGGCCCGTTAAGCCACAGGGTCAGGCCCATTGAGCACATGGCCGTGACCTGAGCCAGAATTGTTGTTTTTGTGCATCACGCAGAAACTGTTTGTAACAAATGTTATATTAAACTTGCCTCTGGCGTAATCATGTGCCTAATTTAGTAAGCCAAGCATACAAAACTGGCCAGCCTTCAGGCTGTAGAAGTGTTTATGGAGAGGATATTTTGATGAAAACGCATAATTGCGCCTGCGCGCGCTCGTTTTTTGCTCTCAGTGCATCTGCATTTGCCCTTGCTGCAGCCAGTCCGGCAATGGCCCAGAATGCAGAATCAGATACAGATACGGCGCGGTCCGGCACAGGCGAGATTGTCGTTACCGCCCAGTTCCGCGAACAGAATCTGCAGGATACCCCGCTGTCTATCACGGCAGTAGATTCGGCCTTGCTGGAATCGCGCAACCAGACAGATGTATCGCAAATCGCATCACAGGCCCCCAATGTTCAGCTCACCCCGATGGGCGGTGCCTTCGGCTCCTCCATGGCAGCCTATATTCGCGGCGTTGGCCAGTATGATTTCAATCCCGCATATGAACCGGGCGTGGGCATGTATGTCGATGATGTCTATTTCGCGACCCTGACAGGCAGCGTCATGGATTTGCTCGATCTGGAGCGGGTCGAGGTTTTGCGCGGTCCGCAAGGCACGCTGACAGGGCGGAACTCGATTGGCGGCGCGATCAAGCTGTTCTCCATCAAACCCAATGATGAAAATAGCGGCAGTGTTGAAGCCGCCTACGGCGCCCGTAACAGGGTGGATCTGCGTGGTTCAGCCAATTTCGTGCTGGATGATGGTGTCTATGTCCGTATTGCCGGTGTGTATAAACGTCAGGATGGCTATGTTAACCAGCTTGATTATGGCTGCGTGAATCCCGGAAATGCCCTTGGCATAACCCCCAATCCTTCCAGCGGGAATGATTGCCTTGTCGATAAGCTGGGCGAAAAGAACTATGCCGGTATGCGTGGCTCCCTGCGCTATAACCCGAACAGTATTGTCGACTGGACCATCACTGGCGACTACACCTATGAAAACCGCACTTATGCGGCCGGTGTGATCACTCTTGATAACCTTGCCAGAACAGACGGGATTGATTTCACCTGCGGCAAACGCTGCACCTATGCCAGCTGGTTCATGCCGGCTGGCGGTCAGGCCGCACAGGGCTATTACATGCCCAACACGAGCAAATTCACCGGCTGGGGTGTATCCAGCAATCTGACACTGGAATTGTCCGACACTATCAATCTGCAAAGCATTACCGCCTATCGCAAATATCGTCAGAAATGGGGCACGGATGATGATTATACCCCTAATCCGAATATTGGCGGTGCAGGTTATAATGATCTGAAGTTCAAATTCTTCAGCCAGGAAGTGCGGCTGAATGCCCAGTTTGGCGATTTTGCCGACCTGACCATTGGCGGTTTCTACAATGATCAGAAATCGGTTTATTTCACCAATCAGGACATCCGCTATATTGGTCATGGCAACCCCGCCCTGTTCCTGCAATTCCAGGGCGATGATCCGGTCAATGCCGATTCCAAGGCAGTATTCGGCACTGTTATTATCCACCCCACGCCGGATATGAATATCACCGGCGGCATCCGTTATACAGATGAGCACAAGGATTATACCTTCCATCGCACACGGTGGGATGGAGGTGTCCTGACCGATATTTTCGGTGTCGGACTGCTGGATAATGGCGGGCTGGGCACAGTGGCAATCTATGATGGTGACCGGATCGACTGGCGCCTGTCTGCCGATTACCGCTTCAGCCCTGAAGTGCTCGCCTATGTAACGGCCAGCACCGGGTTCAAGGGCGGCGGTGTCACAGCCCGCCCCTTCACCATCACACAGGCAACCAATGGCACATTCAATCCGGAAACCCTGACCGCTTTTGAAGGTGGCCTGAAGCTGGATCTTTTTGACCGTATGTTGCGGCTTAATGTTTCCGGATTTTATAATAAATACAAGGATATCCAGCTTCCGATTTCGGACTGCTCGTTGCTGGACGGCTTTGCACCGGGCACTGATCCATTCCCCTGTGCCGCCATCCAGAATGCAGGCGACGGCAAGATGTATGGCTTTGAGGCCGAAATGATGGCGCATCCGGTAGATGGCCTCGATATTGATGGTTCGCTCAGCTATATTGATGGCAAGTGGAACAATATTGATACGACCCGTGTTACCACCATCAAGCTCGATGACCCGATCACTACACCAAACTGGCGCTGGAGCTTTGGCATTCAGTACAAGGCGGATCTGGGCAATATCGGTTCGGTTACGCCGCGCTTTGACATGTCCTATACCGGCAAGCAGAGCATTGGCCGCCTGACGCCTGCGGCACCGCTGGATTACAACCCGTCCATCACTCTGGCCAATACCCGTGTGACATGGAAAAACCCCGATGAAGACATTTCTGTTTCATTCGAGATTTCCAACCTGTTTAACAATTATTACCATCTGCCGCTACGGTTTATGGCGCTGTATAACTCTGCCGGAACTGTCTATTCCACGATGGGACGTCCCCGCGAATGGGCGCTTAGCGTGCGCAAGACTTTCTAGAGCATTTTCAGGGCATTCGGCAAAAAAGTTGCCAGACTTTTTGGTCCGTCCGGCTCGGAAAAATGCGCTGAAACAATTGAACACAGCGTTGAATCCGGTTCAATGCCCCAGCGCAATGCTATAGGCATTGTGACAATTTCGACCTGACTGACGGACGGCTTTTCACGAAGCCGTCCTTTTTTCTTTCCCGCATATTGGCCGATGATTGACTCAGCTCAAAAGCCGTTTATTATAACGACCGTTATAAATACAAGCGAGGGATGCTGGAATGGAGCTTCACTTACCGCCACGGGTTTCGCCTGAGGATTTCCAACGCGCAAGCGATGCCTTCGCCGGAGTGGTCGGCAAAGGCTGGCTGATGATCAGTGACAATGACCGGGACGCCTATTCTGATACCTATGCCCCCGGCCCCAGGGAACAGTGGCCGCCATCAGGCGCGGTCGCACCGGCCAGTGTTGAGGAAATCCAGGCCATCGTCCGCATCGCCAATGAATATAAAATCCCCCTCTGGCCGGTAAGTCGGGGAAAAAATCTGGGCTATGGCGGTGCGGCTCCGCGTATGGCCGGCTCTATGGTGCTGGACCTTGGCCGGTTAAACAAGGTTCTGGAGCTGGACCCGAAGCTTGCCTATTGCGTCGTGGAACCGGGTGTTTCCTTCTTTGATCTGTATGATCATATTCAGGATGAAAAGGCCCCTGTCTGGATGAGCGTTCCCGGCAATGGCTGGGGTTCCGTGCTGGGCAATGCGCTGGATCACGGAATTGGCTATACGCCTTATGGTCTGCACGCCAAAAATCTGTGCGGAATGGAAGTGGTCACACCTCTGGGCGATGTGGTGCGCACCGGCATGGGTGCAATGACCGATAACAAGGCCTGGCACCTGTTCCCCTTCAGCTATGGTCCTGGCTGGGAACAGGCTTTTACGCAATCCAATCTGGGTATTGTCACCAAGGCCGGAGTATGGCTTCAGCCTGCTCCGCCAACATCTTTGCAACTCACCTGGGATATTCCCAAAGAAGAAGATATTGGCTGGGTCGTTGATACCATCGCACCGATGAAAATATCCGGCCTGATTGAACAGAATGTTTTCATCCCCAGCTGGCTGGGCAAAATTGTGGTTCTTGGCCAGCGCAAGGATTTCTGGGACAAGCCCGGTGCCATCCCTGAAACACGGGTGCAGGAAATCCTGAAAGAGCACAAGCTGGGTTACTGGACCTTGCAAATCCGTCTTTATGGCGAGGAATCCGTCAACAAGGCCAAAGCCGGGATCATCAAGGCTGCCATGAAGCAGCATCTGGATACTCCGCCCGAAGAACACTGGTGGCGTGAAGGCGATCCGGTCAACCAGATGGATACGACCATGGGCGTTCCAAGCGCAATCCCGCTCCAGATGGGAGACTGGATTGGCGGTGAAGGCTCGCATCTAGGCTTCTCCCCTGTCGTCCCTGCCAATTCGGAACATGTGCTGGGCCAGTTAAAACGCAGCCGCAAGATTATTGCCGATCATGACGTGGACTTTTACGCCAGCTTCACCATTGGCGGGCGCTTCGCCAATAATATCAACATGCTGATGTATGACCGCACCAATGATGCGGAAGTGAAGAATATGCGCAGCCTGTTTGATACGCTGATAAGCGAGTCAGCCAAGGCAGGATATGGCGAATATCGCACTCATCTGGGGTGGATGGACCCGGTCATGGATACATTTGATTTTAACAATCATGCCCTGCGCAGCATGAACCAGAGGATCAAGGATGCGGTAGATCCGAACGGGATTATCGCTCCGGGCAAACAGGGCGTGTGGCCATCATCCTACCTCCCTTCCGGCGGAGGAGATCGGACATGAGCAGTTCGAGAAACGCCCTGACCCTCGCCTTTGTTTTTGCCGCGTTGGCTCTGGCCGGGTGTAACAAGAGTGAAGATAGCGCGCCATCGGGCGAGACCTCTCAGGCTGGCCCCGGCGGTATTCCCCTTCCCCCCTATGTCGAGCGGGAAAAAGCCCCTGAAGGCAATCGACTGGCGGGCGGGCGTGATCCCAAAGCCATTTATGAACATGCCTGCGGATACTGTCATCTGCCGGGTGGAATGGGCAGCAACCTCCTGACCAAGCAGCGCGTGGCCATGGGTGAACCGCCAGAAAATGGCGTTTTGACCAATCGCACCGATCTCACGCCAGATTATGTCACCGCTGTTGTGCGTAACGGCAAGGCCGCCATGCCTCCGCAAACACGGGTCGATATTACCGATGCCGAACTGAACGAGGTGGCCCAATGGCTGTCGAAAAGCAAATGATGCCGGTTAGCCGTCGCAGCTTGCTCAAAATATCCGCTGCGGCAGGTGCCGTATTGGGTGTTCCTGCAGCTCAGGCCTGGGCTGCATCCCGGCCCGCACTGGTCATTCACGACAGTCGGCTGCGTGAAAGCGACGCATTTATTGCTGCCTGGCCCCATATCCGCCGGATTGATATTGCCGCAGAAGAAGCCCGCATGTGGGTGGGCATCCGGACCCATATGGCCGGATATGGGCGGGTTGAAGGGCTGACCCGCTGGAGCGACTGGGTGCAATTACGCGGTGCCTTGCAGGAAAAAGGCCTGCGCGTGAGCCATGAAAGCCATATCCCGTCTCATCAGGCGGGGTTGAATGACCTGTTTCGCTGGACATTGCAGCACCGCTGACGCGAATATTCCAGTATTGTGCTTGACCGAATCCACCGGGAGATAGTAAGCAATACTTACAAAGCTGACGGATCATGAAGACCGCGTGCGGAGAGGATAATGTTATGGCTGCAATTGCCCTGTATCATTGGGAACCCAACGCAAATTCCGGCAAGCCGATGCTTGCACTGGCTGAAAAAGGCGTTGACTGGGACAGCCACTATACAGACCTGCTGAACTTTGATCAGCACAAGCCTGATTATCTGGCCATGAATCCGCAAGGGACGATTCCCGTCATGACCCATGGCGAACTTGTCCTGACAGAAAGCACCGCCATGATGGAATATGTTGATGAGACATTTTCCGGCCCGGCCCTGATGCCATCTGATCCGCGCGATCGCTGGCGGGTGCGCTGGTGGATGAAGTTTATGGACCAGTGGCTTGGCCCCAGCTTTTCCATGATTGGCTGGTCCATGTTTGTCGGTCCGTCCGTGCGTCAGAAAGACCCGGCAGAGCTGGACGCTGCGATTGAGCGTATTCCGCTACCGGAGCGCCGCGTGGCATGGCGCAAGGCCATAAGCGGAAATTTTTCCGAAGAGGAAATGAACGAAAGCCGTCGCCGTGTGGCGCTGGGTATCCGCCTGCTTGAAGAAGAGCTGGGCCGGCGGCCCTATGTCGGCTCCGGCCATTATTCGCTGGCCGATATCAATATCTTCAATTCCACCTACTCCCTGCCCGTATCGCAACCCGACCTCGCCGGACCGGATGTAACCCCCAATATCATGGCCTGGCTCAAACGCATCTATGATCGCCCTGCCGTGCATGATGTGTGGGCCATGGGACGGACAGATCTGGCAAAACGTGTCAGTGCAGCAATGGAGGCGCTCTGATGGCAAATAATTTGCAAGGTGCTGTGCTCTATCACGGCGAACCCAATGGCCCCTCACTCAGCGTATTGGCAGCACTGGCCGAAAGCGGGCTGGATATAGAATGTCGCCCCATCGACCTGCTGGCTGGTGAGCGTCACACAATCAGCGGAATCACACAGCCACTTGCCCGCGATATGAGCCTTGAGGGGGAAGGCCCTGTGCTCGTGATTGATGGCGAGGCGATGAGTGATTCCGTTTTCCTTGCCCAGTTTTTTGACGAAACTGTTGGCGGCTGCGGGCTGCAACCGGAAAACAGCTTCACCCACTGGGAAATGATGATGTGGTGTCGCCAGCTTATTGAACGCCTGGCACCTGCTGCGGCACTCCTTGGCACTATGGCGCACTCGCAAACCAGACTTGCCTCCATGGATCCAGAGGCCTTCAGAACCTTGAGCGATGCGATTGTCAGTGAGGATTTACGCGCCCGCTGGCAGGCCCTGCACGACAATGATATTGATTCCGCACAGGTCGCGGATAGCAAGGCAAAAGTGGACCAGTTCGCCGCGCGTATCGAGGATCAACTCACCGATGGGCGTGACTGGCTGATGCGGGAATTTTCCATCGCCGATCTGGAAACCTATGCCTGGATCAACGGTATGCAGGAACTGGAACCTGCCGCCTTTGGAAACAAACCGCGACTGAAAGACTGGCTTACACGTATGGGCGCGCGCAAAAGTGTGCAAACCGCCCTGTCGCAGGCAACATCGCGGGCAACGTCGCGGGCAACACAATCTGATCCGCAAAACGCACCACAGAACTCCTGGGCACCCGGCCCTGAAATCAACCGCTGGGGTTAGGCTGGCCAATGCGTTCCATAGACTATTTTGACCGCGGCCATGATCTGAACCCGCAGCGCGCCTGTATCCTTGATACAGAAAGCGGGCTGGAACTCAGCTTTGCCGAAGTGCGCCAGCGAACTTTCCAGATTGCTGCCGCCTTGCAGAAAAACGGTTTTGAAAATCAGGATCTGCTTGGCCTCTATGGCCCGAATGATGGCATGTTGCTGGTGGTCATTCTCGCCATGTGGCGCGCCAATGGCAAATGGATACCCGTCAATACACGCAACGAGATTGACGCCAATGCCGCCTATCTCAATTATGTGCGCTGCAAGTGGATGGTCTATCATTCCAGCAAGCGGGATGAAGTGGCGCAGCTTCGTACATTGTGCCCCCGCCTCACCCATTTCATCTGTCTTGATGGTGCCTGCAATACAGGCGGCGCCGGGGATGACCCCTCACTGGACAGTTTTACCAGCGGGATAAGTCCCGATGATTTCCAGCCCATAGAAGTGGACGCCTTTGGCAATCTTGCGGACATGGTGGGCATCTTCCCCACGGGCGGGACAACCGGCCCCAGCAAGGGTGCCAATGTCACCAATCTGGGCTGGGGCACGATGGTAGAAACCGCCTCTGATGCCATGGGGGGACGCACAGATGAGCCTGTTGCGCTGGTCAGTGCGCCGATCACCCATGCAGCAGGGCCGATCGCACTTTCTACACTCCGGCTCGGTGCGACCCAGATTATCCTGCCCGGCTTTGACGCCGGACAAGTGCTGGCCACGATAGAGAAATATCGTGTTACCCATATGTATCTTCCGCCAACCGCGCTTTATCAATTGCTGGCAAGCCCGGATATTGGCAGGTATGATTATTCCAGCCTCAAAATCTTCATTCTGGTCGGCAGTCCGTGCAGCCCCGAAAAACTGAGGCTGGCGGTGGAAACCTTCGGGCCTTGCATGTGCCAGAGCTATGGCCAGGTGGAATGCCCGATGATTGTCGCATGGTTCCCCCCTGAAGATGTCGCCCGCTTCGCGGCATCTGCACCGGAAAAGCTGGCATCCTGCGGCAAGGTTACACGATCTATCATGGTGTCATTGCTGGATGATGATGGAAACGAGGTGCCGCATGGTGAAGCCGGTGAAATCTGCGTGCGCGGCGCGCTGTTAACCGATTACTATTTTGAAGTGCCCGAAGCAACGGCAGAAATTCGCAAATTCGGCTGGCACCATTCCGTCGATGTCGGCAAGTTTGACTAGGAAGGCTATCTATATATTGTCGATCGCAAGAAAGACATGGTGGTTACAGGTGGCTTCAACGTATTTACCGCCGAGGTTGAGGCCGCCCTCACCGAATTACCGCAAGTGCGCGA
>JBKEEC010000245.1:0-1791 GCA_047975785.1 Sphingomonadaceae bacterium
CCGTGCATATTGCAGCCTATTCTCACCTGCTTGACACAATCGGTATGCCCGAAAGCGAATATGGCATGTTCCTCGAATATGAGGAAATGAAGGCCAAGCATGATTACCTTCAGGAATTCGGCGTTGATAGCGACGAGGATATTGCCCGTACACTGGCCATGTTTGGCGGCTTTACAGAAGGGCTGCAATTATTTGCCAGCGTTGCGATGCTGATGAACTTCCCCCGCTTCAACAAAATGAAGGGCATGGGGCAGATCGTGAGCTGGTCGGTGCGGGATGAAAGTCTGCATTGTGAGGGTATCACCCGGCTGTTTCATGAATTTGCGCGTGAGCGGGATTGCCTGACCAAATCGGTTCGGGAAGACATTATTGATTGCTGTCAGAAGACTGTCCGGCTGGAAGATGCCTTTATCGATCTGGCCTTTGAAATGGGGCCGGTGCCGGGGATGACGGCCAAGGAAATCAAGAAATATATCCGCTATATTGCCGATTGGCGGCTTAGCCAGCTTGGCTTGCCGGAAATTTACATGGTTGATGAGCACCCGCTTCCCTGGCTGACACCGTTGCTCAATGGTGTGGAACATGCCAATTTCTTTGAAACCCGCGCAACGGAATATTCCAAGGGTGCGACCCGTGGCAACTGGCAGGATGTGTGGTCCAGTTTCGATTCTCGCCGCAAGGCAAAGGCTGCCAATGAAGAGGACTCCGTTGATAATGATGGCCCGGATATGTTTGGAGAAGCGGACGGAGCCGGAGCAGTTCAGGCGGCGGAATAGCCTTTGACGGATAACTGCCTATCACTCACCGGAATCTATGATTCCTGATGACGGATGCGAGCAGTTCCGACAATGTTTCCGTAATATTATGTCAATATAACACGGCATTGCGTTATGTGATGTTTGTGATCTGGTCTCGTTTGCGATAGGGTGTGGAAATGAGCGAAGCAGCCGCAGCCGCCCGATCCATTCTGAATACCCTGCATGAGGTCATGGCATCGCGCCAGAACCCGCAAGCCAAGCTGGATCGTGTGGTTGAAGTTGTCGGCGAAAGCCTGAACAGCGAGGTTTGCTCCATTTACCTTCTGCGCGAGGGTTTGCTGGAACTTTTTGCAACCCGTGGCCTGAATCAGGCTGCCGTCCATGTTACGCGTATGGCGATAGGCGAAGGTCTGGTCGGCACGATTGGCTCCAATATCGAAACGCTCAATCTGGCAGAGGCTGCCGCCCACCCGGATTTTCAGTATCGACCGGAAACCGGAGAGGAAAAGTTCCACAGCTTTGCCGGCGTGCCGATTGTATATCGGGAGCGGGCTGTCGGGGTGCTATCGGTTCAGCATCTGGAAACGCGACGTTACGCGGATGTCGAGATTGAAGCCTTGCAGACTACGGCAATGGTCTTGTCTGAGATGATTGCCCATGCAGGGCTGATCGATGATGAGGAATTTTCACGCAGTGCGAACCAGACAGGCCCTGCGGCCGTCGAAGGTTTGGTTCTGGTCAGTGGTTTGGCCAGCGGTGATGTTGTGTTTCACCAGCCCCGTATCCAGATTACCCAGATCGTGGCAGAGGACACAGAGGCAGAGCGTCAGCGCGTCTATCAGGCTTTTGACAAGATGCGCGAGCAGATAGACAACCTTGCCAGTCAGTCCGAATTTGGCGGAGGAGGGGAACAGGAAGAGGTTCTCGAAACCTACAAGATGTTTGCCTATGATGAAGGCTGGTCCCGCCGTATCAATGAAGCAATTGATTCCGGTCTGACAGCAGAGGCGGCGATTGAGCGTGTCCAGCAGCA
>JBKEEC010000246.1:0-1706 GCA_047975785.1 Sphingomonadaceae bacterium
ATCGCAGCCAGCAGCGTCACGATCAGCCCAACCGCGAGTCTTGTCCCAAAACTCTTGCGGGAAGCCGGCTGCGCCACCACAAAAACCAGGCTGCACGCTCCCAGGCCTAGCAGCACTCCTCCGAAGAAATCCGGAATCGGTGCCGTCACACCCAGCGCAATCAGCACAAAGGCCAGCGCGGCCTTGATCTCCAAACCAGTCACAAAGCCTCCTGATATTTGATGGCATAGCCTGCGATTGTGCGGGCCTTGTCCATCCTGTTGATAATTCGCCTTGCCTGTTCGAATTGCGCCAACGTCCCTTGCGATGATGGCAAATATCGCGCCAGATTGCGGCCGGTAAACCAGCCATGCAGCATCCCCTCCCGCATTATAAAAGCAGCAATGTCAGGGCGCATCGCAAGGTCAGGTTCAGTCATCAGCGCGCCTGCCGCAATCAGGCCAGCCTTTGTCAACTCATCATCCGCGCGCTGGTAATTGGCCCTGCCCGTCAACTGGACATAGCCGCGCCCGTGGAATCGCGCCCCGTCGCCCGGCTCCACGTTTCCCAGTTCACGAGCCACATGGGGCCGCCTGCCTTCAATATCATACATGCGGGTAAAATAGGCCGCATTGCCGATTTCGCGTATAGGCTGCATGGTGCGATTGACCTCATGATGCGCCGTCGCCAGCATATATGCGCGCCATGCCACTGGCAGCCCCTCACTCGCATCAAGGATAGCATTGAGGCCATCCACCTGCCCCTGTGTCAGCCGTCCGCGAAAAAGCCGCCGCCGAACCTCCGAAAAGAAGGATGAACGCTCTGCCATTCTATGTCTCGATCAGGCCATGGCTGCGCAGGCGCGCCAGCAACGCATTCAGCTGCGTAATCACATCGGTCGCATTGGTCGCATTGGCCACGGCCGCGCCGCGCGTGCCGCTGATAATTTGAGCATTGCCAGCGCCGGTGATCGAATTGATATTCCTGATGTTATATCCATTCATCACCTGGTCGTTGTTTGCAGGAGTTTGCACAAATTCGCGCGGATCAGAGGTCACACCGACAAAGCGACCCGATGCTGTATCGAAAGCAATACTGCCCGACTGAGCGCCAGCCCGACTGACGCTTCTGCGCGGCAGAACAGCATAGCCGTTACCCATTCGATGGACGCCAACATTCGCCCCCTGGTCCCAGTAAAGCTCGTTGCCATCCTCATTGGCAAAAACGCCAGCATCTATCCCGTAAAGCGCGAAAGGCGCATACACGCGATTGCCCTTGGCTCCGCCGAAGTCGAGGAATTTGACATTTGAAGATCCGCTCCGGCCCTCCACCCGGATGAATTCAAGATCAATGCCGTAGCTGCCAGAGTTAAACAAAACGAGCGTAGTGGTTTTGAACACACCCTCAATCGAAAGGTTGCGCCCTTTTATCATGGACACAGCACCGCTGAATTTCAGAAAGGTTTTCTGGCCAATATCTCCGAATTTCACCCAGTTGATGTTATCCAGCATCAGGTTGTTCGCATCGGCCACGTCGATACAGTGCACCACTACGGCCAGTTCGATATTGCTGATATGATTCCAGTAGCCCACATTCTGAATTTTGAATGCCGTGGTAAAAACAGCCGAGCCTGTTTCAGAAGCAACCATGACATTATCAATATCGGCATATTGCCACTGGTTCATATCAAATGCGATTGCCGATGTAGTGCGCGCCAGAACGCGAAA
>JBKEEC010000247.1:0-9636 GCA_047975785.1 Sphingomonadaceae bacterium
ATTCTGTTGCTTCCTATGGCGTTAACACGCTGCACCTGCAGTCATTTCCTGCTTCTATGTGCGATCAGTTACGACATGAAAGCATGATCGGCCGGGTTGCAAACGGACCTTGCAACGAAGATATTGAAACCCCGCAGCCACATCGCGCTGTTCTGGCGATGAGCAAGACAGGCGGAGCCGACCCGGCACAGTCATTCGGCTTTGCTGCACTTGGCCCTCTTTTACAGGGGTTTGAAAACTGGCTTCAGGCCGAGGAACGCATTCTGGCATCGCGCTTTTCGGGCACTGTCCATCGGGTCTATCTGATGCGCGACGGATTTTTGCCGATGAAAGTGCATCGGGCACAGCATGGTGAAAGTGCAGGCCATGCAGTTGAGATCAGCCGTTTTACTGCAATTGCCGCGAGTTTGGACAATGCCGAATCTGTGCTGTCATATGCTGCAGGGCAGGGCGGATTGCGGCCACAGACATTGGCGCGCCAGCTCCTGTTTGACACCAAAGAGATTGCGCGCATCTGTTACGGAAAAAATGACCACGAGAACTGGCAGGCACTATGGGCAGAACTGCGCGCCTTGCCGGTTCGCAGGGCTATTGTCCGGCGCAGTCGCGCTTATGCAGACCGCCTGATTACCTATCTTCGCCGGATGGTAGATCCTGCAGAAGGTGATGTGCTGATGCTGATAGATCTTGGCTATAATGGCACGGTTCAAAATGCTATTGATGACCTGTTATCAGATCGGCTTGGGGTGCATGTGGCCGGACGATACATGATCCTGCGCGAACTTGATTGCCCCGGATATGACAAGCGCGGCTTTTTCGACAGGCGCCATTTTGATGACATGACGCTTGATGCCATGTGCGAGAATGTCGCAGTGCTGGAGCAGCTTTGCACGAGCGGGACCGGCTCGGTAACAGATTATACTCCGGACGGAGAAGCTGTCAGGAAGCAGGTGGAAATTTCGGGGCAACAATCGGCCTTACGTGCCAGAATCCAGCAGGGGTGTATAGATTTTGCCGGCATCGCAAGCCCGGTATGCCGGGTTTCTGAACCGGAATCTTCGGGTGGTCATTGGCGAAAGGCCAGTGCCGCCAGCCTTATGCGGTTGATGTATTTCCCCTCTGAAAATGAAACGGAGCTGCTTGAGGGTTTCCGCCATGATATCAATCTGGGCACGGATCGCACGATTGACCTGTTTGATTGTGAAGCGGGCAGACGCGGCCTGCGTGAACGCGGCCTGTTCTACATGCAGGGTGCCAGGCGCATGTATCTTCCCGCAGAATTGTGCAGCGAAAATATACCAACGCGTCTGGCGCTGTTCGCAACCAGACGATTTGGCCTGCCCCTGACCTTTGCAGATTATTCCGGAGCGGGGATGGATGTGCCGGTGCTGTTTGTGTCGCCGGACAGTATCACCCGCAGCATGGTGACGGCTTATCCTACTCATGATGGATATTACATGGCTGCAGTGCCGGTAAGTGGCAGGAACAATTCTGTTGCACTGCAAATGGGGGCCATCTGCACGGCGTTCCAGATAGAAAATGCCACATTCTGCCCGGTTGAGCGGATTTTTGGAACGGATAGCGAAGCCGGATCAGTAACAGCTGATGCCCCCTTTATCGCGGATGGCCTGAGCGAAATATCTCATGGTCTTTATTCCTGCGCTGATGATCAGGGCTTGCTATTGTTCACTCCGCCTCACCTGCCGGCATCGCAGCCCCTTGCGCTGCTGGTGGTGTTTCGCCCGCTTTCCGGCCCGATCACCCGGATCGCACATTCTGTTCCGGCAGAGGCAGGCGCCCTGACGGAGTGGGTGCAATGAGCTCATTACTGATTCACTCCATGGCCGAGTTCGCCCCGATAATCCTTCAGTGTCTGGCTGATGCGAAAGCAAGGCATATCGTAGAGATTGGCGCAGAATATGGCGGCATGTCCTTGTGTCTGGCTCAATATTGTCATCATGCCGATGGAACACTTGTCAGTATTGATCCGGCTGCGAGAACCGAGTTTCTGGTCTGGTCTGAGAAGACAGATTGCGTTCATCATATTGCACAGCCAAGCCTGATGGCCCTGCCGGATATACCGGCAGCCGATGCCTGGGTTATTGATGGCGATCATAATTATTACACTGTATTCAACGAATTGCTGGTAACTTTTCAAAAATCCGTCAATGCGTGCACCCCCTATCTGGCGTTTGTTCATGATATCAGTTGGCCTTGCGCGCGCAGGGATTTTTATTACGCGCCGGATACAATTCCACCGGAATATCTGCATCCGCATAGTTATGAGGCCGGAGTGACGCTGAATAATTCCGGCGTGCTCCATCAGCGCGGATTACGCGGGGAAGGGCAATTTGCCATTGCCTTGCATGAAGGCGGGCCACGTAATGGCGTGCTCAGTGCAGTGGAAGATTTCCTTTCCCATATGCGTGCAAAAGGCACCGATCTTGTTTTTGCGCATATTCCGGCAGTTTTTGGTCTTGGAGTTTTGTTTGATGCAGAAGCGGACTGGGCCGAAATTGTTGCAGGCAGCCTGCTCCCCTATCACTGCAATGATCTGATTGCCCGGATGGAACTGAATCGGCTGATGAACTATCTGGCGGTGATAGACTGGCAGGACCGCGAGAATGAGCGTCTCGCATATGGCTGAGTTTCCGGTCTGACCGGCAATCTGTCAGGTATCTGCCATCAAGGAATGACCCGACAAAAAGGCCCGACATCCATTACGGATGCCGGACCCCGGGAGGGACCTGGTAAAACAGGGTTTACCGCAGAAGGGACAGCACGTTTTGCTGACTCTGATTGGCCTGGGCCAGCATTGCGGTTGATGCCTGGCTGAGTATCTGTGCCTTGGCCAGTGCTGCCGTTTCCGCCGAGTAATCGGCATCCTCAATACGTGAGCGGGCATCGGAAAGGTTGGCAACATTGGTTGTCAGATTGTTGACTGCGGATTGCAGCCTGCTTTGTCCGGCGCCGAGTGTTGCACGTGTGGCAGCCACGGATTGCAAGGCCGTATCAATATTATCAATCGTTGTCTGTGCCGAGTCGGCATCGCTGACATCCAGAGCTGCAGCGGTCAGAACCGTTCCGTCAATGGCCTGGCTGGTCAGGGTAATGGCATCTGTTGCATCGGCACCGGTCTGGATCGCAAATGTTACGTCCGTTCCGGATGTAGTGCTGAACAGCGTATTGCCATTGAACTGGGTGTTGGTCAGCACATCATCTATCTGGGCCTGAAGCTCGCCGACTTCAGCATTCATATATGTCCTGTCCTGATCAGAATAGGTGCCGGTTTTGGACTGGACGCCCAGTTCGCGGATACGTTGCAGCATATTGCTGACCTCGGTGAGCGCGCCATCTGCTGTCTGGGCGAGGGCGATGCCGTCATTGGCATTGCGAATACCCTGATTCATGCTGCGGACCTGTGCAGTCATGGTGCTGGCAATGGCAAGGCCCGCGGCATCATCCTTTGCGCTGTTGATCCGCTTGCCCGATGACAGGCGCTCCATCGCGGAACCCATCATCCGGTTGGCCAGGGCATTGGCATTTGCGGCCTTCATCGAGCCGATATTGGTGTTGATTACTGACATGACAGTAACTCCCTTGCAGTCTTCTCTATGATCCTGCCGGAGACGATTCCCCAGATGCGAACACCTGCGATGCGGCAGTTGCCAACCAGACCGGCACGGCGATAAAAATATTAAGGGAGCAGGCAAAAATCCGGGTCATCACCTGAGGATATTATCTCCGTTACGGAGGTGAAGTAGGGATATTCCCGTGGATCAGATTTAGGATCATATTACCCACAAAATCGCCAGAAAATCGCCGGTACTTTGATGAAAAAGTTGGGGGCGACATGGCCGGAATTGATACAACAGCAGATTTTCAGACCACACATAATGCGCTTGCGGCAAAGCTGTCAGGTCTGTCGCGCTGCGTAAGGGCGGGTCAGTCCATAACTCTGGCAGATGCGGAAGAAACAACGCCTCATGCGATAGTCACCCGTCGGGGTGAAACACCCGGCTTCGCGGTGGATCAGCATGGCAGGCGCCTGATTGCCTATTCGGACCCGGTCGCAGAAAGCAGCCTGGCTGCAATCATTGCAGCGATTGGTGAGCGGGGCGGGCCTGTCGCAGCGGACCCGGAGAGCCTGTCTGTTCTCGCCCTGGCGGACCGTCTGGCGCAGACAGAAATTCCCATTCTGATTGGCGGACCAACCGGAACTGGCAAGGAAGTTCTCAGCCGGTTTATCCATGACCGGAGCCAGCGGGCAAAAGGTCCATTTATTGCAGTCAATTGTGCGGCCATCCCCGAAACCATGCTGGAAGCCATGCTGTTCGGCCATAAAAAGGGGGCTTTCACCGGCGCCAGTGATGCGGGTGAAGGCTTCTTCAGGGCTGCTGATGGTGGAACGCTCCTGCTGGATGAAATTGCCGAAATGCCGCTTGTATTGCAGTCCAAACTGCTTCGCGCCCTGCAGGAAGGAGAGGTTGTTCCGGTGGGGGCGACCCGACCAATCAAGATTGATGTGCGGATTATTGCCTGCGCCAATCGCGATCTGCCAGGGGAAGTAGCCATTGGCCGGTTCCGTGAAGATCTGTTCTACCGGCTGAATGTGTTTCCGATGACGCTGCGCCCCTTGTGTGAGCGTCAGGCCGATATTGCTCCGCTTGCCTTTGCCATGCTCATGCGTCATGCGCCGGATCAGTCATCTGTGCCGTGGATTTCGGATGTGGCTCTGGCCATGCTGAAACTGCACAACTGGCCAGGCAATGTCCGCGAGCTGGAAAATGTCATGCGCCGGGCACTGGTGCTGGCTGACGGTGCTCAGGCAATTGAACCGGAACATATCGTGTTTGACAGACCGGTGCGCGCTATAGAACATCCGGCGCATCCCGATCATGTGCCTGTTGTCAAAGAGGAGACTCCCCCCTTCGCAACAAATGGAAAACTGTCAAAAATCGTCAGGTTTTCAGAAGCGCGTGCAATTATGGATACGCTGAAGGAATGTGGAGGAAAACGCGTTGAAGCTGCGCGGCGGCTCGGCATTTCCGAGCGGACCCTTCGCTATCGTCTGGCTTCCTTCCGTGAGGCAGGTATTGCCATTGCAGGGGCACGGTCATGACCGTTTCCGGAGCAAATCCTGTCTCGACAGCTGGTTCTGTCGGTGATGTTCTGGCTCTCAGAAAGCAGATTCTGGAACGAAATACCCTGTTGCAGGAATTGCGGCAGGCAGGAACGGCCACCAGCGCTTCATCTACCATCCAACAGCCACAAACCGGCTTTGCCGATAGTCTGAAAGAGGCGTTGGCAGAGGTGAATACTGTGCAGCAACGCGCATCCGACCTGTCTGCCGCCTATGAGCGCGGAGAGGTTGCCGATATCGCGCAGGTCATGCTTGCCCGGCAGGAAGCCAGTGTTGCTTTTGAGGCAACATTGCAAGTGAGAAACAAGCTGATGTCCGCCTATCAGGAAATCATGCGGATGGGGGTTTGATGAATGAGCGAACTCGTTCCCTCTGAATCCTCCGGCGGATTGCCGACTCCATCGCCCGGTGGATTTGCGCCTTTTCGCGGGGCTGCGGGTGAGCCGTTGACTACGCGGTTGCAAGCCTTTGCTGCACAGCCACCAATACGCAAAATGCTCCCCTGGTTTGCTGGTGTGGCGGGGCTGGGGATTCTGGCCCTGACCTGGTCGATGCTGGCGCCCCAGCCTCAGCGTATCCTCTATTCTGCGCTGAATGATACAGAACGCGCTGCAGTCACTGCCGCACTGGAACAGGCTGCGATCTCCTACACGATTGATAATAATACCGGCTCGTTAAGCGTGGGGGAGGATGATCTTTATCGTGCGCGTATGGTGGTGGCATCCAATGGTGCGCTGGCAACACCTGAAACCGGAACGGAATTGCTGGACTCCATGCCGATGGGGGCCAGCCGAACTCTCGAAGGGGACCGCCTGCGCGCGGCGCAGGAACGAGAGTTGCAACTGACGATTACGGAGATTGATGGTGTAGAAGCAGTGAGGGTGCATCTGGCGCAGGCAGAAAAATCGGTTTTTGTCCGCGAGGAAGCACCGGCAAAGGCTTCGGTCATGCTGCGAATGGCGCGAGGCAGGCAACTCGATGACAGCCAGGTGCAGGCGATTGTGAATCTGGTTGCAGCTTCGGTTCCGGGATTGTCGATAGAAGATGTCCGTCTGATTGATCAGCACGGGCGCTTGTTATCGGCCATGGATACACCGGATTCCGACCGTCTGGAATTGCAGGCGCGAATGGAAGCGAAATTGCGCGGTCAGCTTGATCAATTGCTTTCTCCCATGCTTGGAAACGGTAATTTTTCCAGCGAGATTCAGGTTGACCTGGATATGGAGGAAGTGACCAGCGCGCGTGAATCCTACGACAAGGATGGCGTGGTGCGTCGTGAAACAACCAGTGAATCACGCAACCTTGCTGAATCTGGCGCGATTGGCGTGCCGGGGGCTACCAGCAATATTCCACCCGATGCAGCAACGCCGGTTGCGGGCGCTCCGCAGGCAAGTGCAGAGGCTGGCGGAGGTGATCGCCCGGTCAATGATGAAAGCAGCGCCAGCCGCACCTATGAACTTGGGCGGGAGGTGGCTGTTACCAGTTCCATGCCCGGTGATGTGCGTCGCCTCAGCGTTGCAGTTGCTATCAGTCAGGCCGCCATGAAAGGAACCAGGCCGGCTGATCTGGAGAAGATTGAAGAACTGGTGTCTGCCGCTGTGGGTGCCGATGCGCAGCGAGGCGATATGGTCAAGGTAATTGTCCGCCCTTTTGATATTGCGGAAATAGAATCCCCACCCTTCTGGGAAACACCGTGGTTTGCCACGATATTGCGCAACATGGTTGCTCTGGTGTCGGTTCTGCTGGTGCTGTTGCTGGTGGTGCGGCCAATCCTGAAAATGGTGCGCAATGCGGCCAGCAGAAAACAGGGTGAAGGTGCGTCAGACCGCGCATCAGACGGGCAGGGGCAATCCTCTGGCCCTGCACAAATGGCAGGCCATGATACGACCGGAAAAGAGGTGCTGGCTGCACAGGTTGAACTGGCTCAACGCATCGTGCGGGAAAAGCCTGATGACGCCCTGCTGGCGCTGCGCCGGATGCTGGCATCGCCGCCAGCTGCAGAAAGCGACCAGCCATGACTGTGCCCATACTTGCCAGTGCGGATGATGCTGCCGTCATGGTCATGCTGCTGAGTGATGAAGACGCATCGGCCTTGCTGGAACAAATGAGCGCGGAGGAATTGCGCTTGCTGGGTTCGCATATGTGCGGTCTGGGCGATATTGCTCCGCAGGTCATTGCCAGTGCCATTGCCCGTTTTGCCAGCACGGCTGACCAGCAGGGGCTTGAGGAGTTCGGACGCCATGAGCATGTCCGGCGCGTCATGAGATCTGCAGTCGGCGAGGTCCGGGCAGAAAATCTGATGCGCCGCATTGCACCGGAAAGTGCAGACAAGGTCAGCACACTGGATCTGGTCCGCTGGCTGGAGCCGGATGTCCTGATCACTCTGGTTGAAGACGAGCACCCGCAGGCCATTGCCGTGCTTATGCTGCAGCTTGATCGGGAAATTGCTGCAGAAGTTCTCGCCGGTTTGCCTGAGAAATTGCAATTGCAGGTCGTGCACCGGATAGCAACGCTTGGTCCTGTTTCTCCTGATGCCCTGTCAATGCTGGAAGAGACTCTCATCGCCCGTATCGAGGACGTGCATGGTGCCCGGCCATTTGCCATGGGCGGCATTGCCGAGGCAGCAGAGATCATCAACAAATCAGCCAGGACGGTCAGTGACAGGCTGATGCCGCAACTCGGCAGGCTCGATAAAAAACTGTCTCGCGCGATTGAAGATGAAATGTTCAAGTTTGAGCATCTGATTGCGCTCGACACCCAGATGATGGGGGCGTTGCTGCGTGAGGTGGATAGCGAGACACTGATTGATGCGCTTAAAGGGCTGGAGCCTGATCAGTGCGCACCGTTTTTCGGTGCCATGTCCAGTCGGGCTGCCGATGGTGTGCGCGACGAAATCGAGGCGAGGGGACGACTGAAAAAAGAACAGGTGGATGCTGCACAGCGCGATATTGTCACAATCGCGCGTCGTCTTGTGGGCGAAGGTGTCATCAGTCTGGGCAAGTCGGATGGTGACTATGTCTAGTCTCCGCGCATCGCTGTTTTCCCGCCCGGCCGGATTTGTGCCTGATCCCCGGTTCGGGGCAGGTATTGAGCCAGCCGGAAAGCCGACACCGGAACACGATGCCTATGAGCGCGGCTATGCGCAAGGCCATGCTGCTGCAATGGATGAAATGCAGGCGCAGGCCACGCAGGAATGTGAGGAGATTACCCGTCTTCTGGAAGGGCTGGCCCTCTGGCATGGGCAGGTTACCACTGATCTGGCGGGAAAGCTCCGTGAACTGGTCATCAGCCTGTGCGAAAAATCTCTGGAGCCATTGGCGCTGGATGAAACATTGCTGGTTCGAAGAATTGAACGGGCACTGGCATTGTTCCAGCGATCCGGAGACAGTCACCGGGTTTTTCTTAACCCTGCCGATCATGCCCGGATCAGCGCTTGTTTGCCGGATAATCCTTGCATTGTTCCTGATCCCTCTCTGGCTCCGGGGGCGCTGCGAACAGAGTGTGAGGATGGCGGGGTTGAAGATGGCCCGAAGCAATGGCGGATGATGCTGGATGAGGCCTTTGGCCAATGCTGACCCGCTTTGATGCCATGCTGGACGGCTGGAAATCTGGCCCGCTGGAGTTTTCTCCGCAGCGTTTTGGAAAAGTTTGCGTTTGTGATGGCGGGTTGATCGAAGTGAGCGGACTTTCTGTTCCGGTCGGGGCATTGTGCCGGATTGCCTATGGTGGCGGCTCCAGCCTGGGGGCGGAAGTCATCGGCTTTCGCAATGGACGCACGCTGATGGTGTTACTGGGTGATCCGGTCCTGCTGCGTCCCGGCGCGATTGTCCGGCCCGATGGCAAGGCAGGCATGGTGCCGGTGGGTAACGGATTTCTGGGCAGGGCGGTTGATGGTCTGGCAGAGCCAATCGATGGCTCCGGTCCAATAGGCAATACGACCCTATGGCCTTCAGATGGGCAGCGCGAACATGCGCTGGAAAGGGCACCGGTCTGTGTGCCCTTTGATACGGGCTTGCGGGCAATAAACGCGCTGATGACTGTGGGTGTCGGGCAACGAATCGGTATTATGGCCGGTTCCGGTGTCGGGAAGTCGGTCCTGATCGAGATGATAGCTGCGGGTTCACAAGCCGATGTGGTGGTGGTGGGTCTGATTGGTGAGCGGGCGCGCGAAGTGTCAGATTTTGTCGCTCGGCATATGCGCGGTGACAGCGCAGGCAAAACAACGATTGTTGCTGTCCCTGCCGATCATGCGCCCAATCTCAGGTTGCGGGCGGCACGGCTGGCCACCGGTATGGCGGAGTTTCATCGCAGTCAGGGCAAACGCGTATTGCTGATTATCGATAGCCTGACCCGCATTGCCCATGCTGCGCGTGAAATTGCTCTGTTGCTGGGAGAGCCAGGGGCGGCGCGCGGCTATCCGCCTTCTGCCCTTGCTACAATCACCCGGCTGGTTGAACGGTCAGGAAACTCTGCGCGTAGCGGCGGCGCGGTGA
>JBKEEC010000248.1:0-8719 GCA_047975785.1 Sphingomonadaceae bacterium
ACCATGTTCACGGCCCTGTTCGCATTGGCCCGCACGGTTGGCTGGGTCGCACAGTGGAATGAAATGATCTCTGACCCCGGCCAGAAGATTGGGCGTCCGCGCCAGCTCTATACAGGCCCGACAGAGCGGGATTACCTGCCGATCAACAAACGCTGAGCTTATAGCTCTGACCGGGCAGGGCGGCAACATATCGCCTGCCCTGCCCGGCCCGGCCCTGTCCGGTTATCCGTTCAGTCCTTATCGGTAAAATTGATCGACGCGTGAGAGCCATCGCAATAGGGCTTGTTCGACGATGCCCCGCAGCGACACAGCGTGACCCGGTTACGCTCTTCATAAACCGTGCCATCAGCCGCCTCGACAGTAATCCCGCCTTCCACCCAGATTGGCCCTGCACAGCCACGCGCTGTATCTTCCGTAACACTCACTCGCGGATCGCGTTTTTCCTCAACCGGTTGGCGCGTTGTATCATCCCATGCAACCAGACGCCCGGCAGAGCATTTGTTCACCTGCGCAACAAATGTCTGCGCAACAGTCTCGTTATCTGTTTCAGCAACCTGATTCCACACCCGGCCATTGGGGTCACAGAAACGGGCAAAGGCGCATAAATGTTCAGCATCCGAGAGGGAGAGACGCGGCCCCGGAAATAGCCGGGCCTGATCCACATAGGCCTGCCTGTTTGCCGTTTCGGTGCCGTCAAACCCGATTTTCTTGTGTGTTCCATCGCAAAACGGCTTGTTAGCCGATGCCCCGCAGCGACACAGGGCATAAGTGTCGGCATCGGGAAATTCCTTTGTCACTTCCCAGTCCAGCGACTGCCCCTTGTCATCTGTAACAATAGATTGTTCACGTAGCGGAACACCCCCTTTAACCAGATAGGGTCCGTCCTGTGTAATCTTGATATGCAGTGCATTTCCCATGACGTTTTCTCCATTGTTACTTGACCCGGATGGGTGATTTCTGGAAACAATTGGAATTATACGAAAACGACCCGTATATTATCACGAGATATATAGTATCGCGAGAAAAGGTTGAACCATATGCGATGCTATAATTTCTTGTGTTCGCCTTTCTTTTGCGGAAGCAAAGCTGACCATAGGTCAATAACCGATGTCCACATTTTCGCGAAAAGCTTTAATTGAATCACGTGCAAGGCTGCAGCTTCTTTATCAGCTTTGAATCATATCACATCCCGATGATTTTGTCCCATCCCGATGAGCTTGCCTCATCAGGTGCAAGCACAGATTCCCCGTTTCCGGCGTGCTTGTCATACCAAACTGCAATGATGCCGACGCATCAGAAGTTTGAAACGCTCAGGCGCCGCGCGGGCTTAACCGACATGCAATGAGTCAAGCTCATCGCATGTTGGTATCAGGGTTTTCGGGCAGGAAGATCCAGAGTGAAACGCGCGCCTTTACCCGGTGCGCTTTCAACGCTCAGTTCGCCTTTCATCGCACGGGCAAGCTGACGGGAAATATACAGGCCAAGGCCGGAGCCGCCATCTCCACTGCGCCCAAGGCGTTCAAACTTCTCGAACACTTTTTCTTGCTGTGCAGCACTCAGGCCCGGTCCCTGATCGGCAATTGTGATGCGCGCACGAGTCTCGCCTTCATCAAGTCGCACCCAGATTTGCGATCCTTCGGGCGAATAATTGATCGCATTGCCCAGCAGGTTCAACAAAATCTGCAAGACCCGGCGAAACTCGCCCGTGGCATGAAGTGTCTCACCCTCTTGCGGAATAACCAGCGTCACATTGCGCTCCTTGGCCCGCATGGAGAGTATGCCGGTTGCCCGGCGCGCAACATCGGCAAGGTCAATATCATCCGGTGCGGTGGTGAAGCCTTCTGCCTCGACCACTTCAAGATCGGCCAGATCATCAATCAATGCCAGAAGGTGCTGGCCAGCCGAGGCAATATCCGCCGCATAGGAACTGTATTCATCGGCCAGCGGCCCCGCCAGCTTGGTGCGGATCGTCTCGGCATTGGCGATAATTCTCGCAATCGGGCGTCTCAGAACCGGAGTAATATCACGCCCCATTAACGGCGCTACAGGTGCAGGTTTTTCTGCTCCGCGCTTCATCTGCGAAGGGTTGGCTTTTGGAGGCGGTGTGTCAGCCACAAGATACAGGTCAAATCCCGCACTGCCCGGATCAGGATCACCCAACGGGACCAGAACCGCACGCCATTCCCTGCCAGATCCGGGGATCGTGCAGCGCGCGCCATCCAGCAAACGCCAATGCAGGGGCTGTGCATGACTGCTCCCCGGAAGGTCAATAAAACCTGTCCACGGCCTGCCTGTCCCGCGTTCCATGGCTGCTGCCAGATCGCCAAGATCCGGCGCAATTGATTCCACCGTGAGCACATTCTGTTTCGGATCAAGCCGGGCGTGAAGCTCGGCAATAGTGCGATCAATCTCAAGCGCACGGGAAGCCGCCTTCGCTTCTGCCTCAGGGGAAGCCGGAGAAGTCTGCCAGTTGGAGACTCCAATAATGCACCCGTCCTTGTGCCCCGGCAGAACATCTACCCATGCAGATATCAGGTCAGATCCATCAAATGCCCGGATTTTGCGGCCCAGCTTGAGATTATAGGCGCGTGATTTGCGCACAAGCTCCAGTAATTCCGGAATTGCAACCAGCCCCGGTAAATCTCCGCCGCAGCGCAGTTGCAACCCGGCCAGCGGCTCTTCCGCGGCAACCAGCTGATCGCCTGCATCCGTCTGCCCCCTGGCAAGATAACTTCCACTCAGCCGCGCCATTGTCTATCCGGAATGCCACGATGAATCAGTAGGCCCCGAAGCCCCCAGCAAATCTGCCGCACGGTCCGAACGCAGCATTTCAATGCCATCGGGAAGCTGAATATCAGGGTGAATCGTGTGAAACTGCTCTTCTACCTGTTTGGGCTTCAGCCCCGCCGCGCGCAATCCCAGAACCAGTCGTGCGACCTGCCGGTCATTGGTGGAAATAACAGTCAGATCACGATCCTGATTGGATGCAATCGACAAGGCTGACAGAAAAATCGCAACGCCCGCATGGCCAAGCGCAAGTGCTGCCTGGCTGCCATTGCCTATCCCCATGACCAGACGGGTCAGCAACCCAAGCCTGCTCCTGCTTTCATCATAGCTTGCGCGTAATGACTGCACCGTTTTTTCTACCAGAAAATCAGGCCCGGTGCCTTCACCCTGCCCCGCTTCACTATTCTTCTGAACAACAAAATCCTGCAAACCAAGCAATGCCTGATGAAACAGATCCCCCGGCAGTTCGGACAGGGGAAGTTCCATGCGACGCTGCTGCTGCATAAAGCGGGCCTGAGCCGCCAGGGCGGACATGGCCATTGATGATATTGCAGGATCATCCGAGGCAATCAGCGCCTGAAGCAATGGAGAAAGCACACCGTCAATTGCACAGCGTTGCTGCAACCTGTCGGTCAACTGGGCTTCAAGCGCAAGTGCATGGCAATGGGTCAGGAATGCCGGATGACCCGCAAGCATGGAAGAAAGCATTTCGGCGTTATTGGTGGCAAAACTGCGCGAATCTTCCAGAGCGCGCGTTTCACCTTCGGCAAACAGAAGTTGCCACGCAATATCTCCGATCATGCCACGCACGCGCGACACGATTTCATCGCTGAACAGGCTATGATCATGATTTGCCAGCAAATGCCCCATAATCGGGCCAATTGTTGCCAATACCACGTCGCCATGCGCGAGCTCGTCCTGCAGGACTGCCTCGATAGGGATGTCACTCACTTGCGTCATTTCGGCTTCACCATAGCCTGGCCATAGCCCGCTATGGTTAAACCTGTGTTATCTTTGCGCGGTTTAACCCGAAAAAAATCACAATCATTATCCCTGTTGCGCCTAGCATTATAGCGGGATGGAGCAGATTCACAAAACCGGCCAAGGCCAGTATGGCACATAATGCCCCCCTGTCACTGACAGGGGACATGAGCTTCTGGCCGGGCAGAATCGAGGCCAGGCGGATCAACCCGATCAGCATGACCGGCGCAAAAATGTCATTGGCCCAGTCCGGATCAGGCCATGGAAACGTCGTCAAAAGAATAATGGCAAAATCCAGCGCCAGCAGGACACCCTGTTCGCGCAATCGGGCCTGTGCCGGCTTTTCCCCGCGCAGGCGCCGGAATGCAGCAGCCAGCGCAAGCAGAATAGCCGCGACCATCAACCCCAGAAAGCCCGCGCCAACAGAAACAAACCAGCCCATGGCGATAGCAAGGAAGATTACAACAGCCGCCAGAACAAGAGCCGAGCGATCACTATACCCTTTTGCAAAGGCCGGCCCGGCCATTTTGGCAGCCATGCGGTCTGCCAATGCAGTGCCCGGCCTGCTCCACGGGGCGGCATTCAGCTCCCGCTTCAGATGCCAGTCATGCGCAAATTGCAAATCTCTGGCGTCACGAACCAGAATCCATCCATTTTGCCGTGTGCTGTCAGGGGGGAGATCAACAATGCGGGTGCCTGATTGCAGGCCAATCCTGAGCAGGGCCGAGGCTGGCTCCACATCATCGGGCAATTCCGCCAGACGCTCCACCGCTGCGCCGCGAAGCATCATAACCCCGGACCAGGCCCGGTTGGCATCTATCCGCTCAAACCCTTGTGCAATGGCCGGGTCCACCGGCAAGCCAAGCACCCCGGAATGAGGGCCAAGGATTTGTTCTGTCAGAAGCGGGTCAGGCACAAGGCCATCCTGCACCACCAGAACCTCATCGCTTGCGCTGATAAGGCCTGAAAGGGTGCGAACGCTGTCAACCGCGTAAAACCGTGCACCTTCCTGCTCTACCCGATGCTGCACAGGCAGAAGTGCATCCGTCAAACCATCGGTCCAGACGATTATCCGCCCGGCGCCCATACGCAGCGCCATATCCGCCTGAAACTGAAGCACGGAGCGCATACCAAGCGACCCTTTGGAAACAGGCATACGGTTTTCCTGCCCGGTGCCGTCCAGAATGGTCATGGATGATAGCAGCGCAACACGCACCAGAATGGCTCCTTGTTAACCAGCCACCAGTTCTAGAGTCAGGCCCTATTGAGCACAAGACCCGCTGCCAGGCCAGGGTCCTGACTCCGGGCAAGATATACTTACCAACACCAGCCCAACACCAACAAGGTGCCATTTCCAATTATCAGTTTGAAACGCTCAGGCTTGTGCGGCCTGAAACTCGGCAAGATATGCCGTTATCCGTCGCAATACGACAGGATCACCCGGCGCGCCGGAAATAGCTTCTTCGGCCAGTGCAATCAGGCCATTGGCATGAAAACCGGCAGCCAGACCTTTCAGCCGCATGGCGGCAACATTCCAGTTGGCATCGCATCGCGCACGTTCCAGCAGATCAAGCTGATGCGCCAGACTTTCGGCAAATGCAGCGCGCAGCTCTTTCATCAGCGCAGGATCATCTCCTGCGGCCGCGGCAAGTGTCGCATCCAGGTCACCGTTTTCATAGGCCATTTTGCCCGTTTAGCAGGAGATCGTTAAGCGAGGGTTTATTGCATCGCATTTCATGGTAAAACAGATTCCGATGACAAGAAAAAACCGTATCCTTGAGCTTGATCAGCCCCTCGGCGCGATTTCCCCTACCGATGGTCAGGAGGCAGAAGCCCGCAGCTTTGCCCCTGAAGACCAGACCGAAGAAAGCCGGCCCGAAGAAATCTGGCCCGCAGACGGATGGCTTGAAGACGATGAGCCTCACCATTCGCCTTTGCGCGGCTGGATTGCCCCCGCCCTCGCCCTGATCGCAATTGCCGGATGGAGCATGTTTTTTATCTATGCCCGGTCTTCTGCCATGGCAGAAGGCGCATCGCCAGATATCTGGGTGACATGGGTTGTCCAATGGTCAATCCCCGTCATTCTCATTGTCAGCCTGTGGTTGCTTGCCATGCGCACAAGCCAGCGTGAAGCGCACCGTTTCGCCATGATCGGCCAATCCTTGCGAGCTGAAGCCGACATGCTGGAAGCCCGGCTGGCTACGGTTAACCGGGATCTCAGCACCGCACGGGATTTTCTCGGCGCCCAGTCACGGGAGCTGGAATCCCTGGGCCGTATCGCCAGTGAGCGGATTTCCAACCATGCAGACCGGTTGCAGGACATGGTAAGCACCAATTCCAGCCAACTGGAAACTATCGAGCGTGTCTCTGGCGTGGCACTCAGCAATATGAACCGGCTGAAGGATGACCTGCCTGTCATTGGCAATTCCGCACGCGATGTCAGCAACCAGATAGGCAATGCCGGTTGCACTGCGCGGGACAATCTGCACGAACTGGCCAGCAGTTTTGAGGAATTGAACCGCGCGGGTGAAACAAGCCAGCACCGCGTGGCCTCTATCCGCGCGCAAGTGGCAGAAACACTGGCCGGTTTCGAGGCGCAAACCACACAGATGGAAAATCTGGCGCGCACCCGTTTTGCAGCCATGACCGAGCAAAGCGATGCTTTTCGCACAGAGATGGATCAACGGGAAATCGAGGCACTGGCCGCCATGCGCCACCGGGCGGATCGGCTGGACGAAGAACTCCGCGCGGCCCGTGATCTGCTTGAAAGTGAAGAAGAGGAGGCGCTCAAAAGCCTGCAATCCCGCGTTAACGCCATTCGTGAAGGCGCAGCCACAGTCAGCCGGGCGATGCAGGACAGTCAGGCCGGAGCAGCCTCGCAATGGCAGGAACAGACAGACAAGCTCAAGCTGGAACTGGGCCTCGTCAATGATGAGGTGGAGCGGCTTCACGCGCTTGCGCTGGATACAGCATCTGATCGACTGATAGAGTTTGATCAGCAAGCGGTTGGAATCGACGATGCCATCACGCAGCGCAATACCCGCTTCACTGCTGCAATGGATGCGCACCAGCAGAAAATCTCTGCCCTTGAAGCGGCCAGTCTGGAGCAAATGGAAACGCGCCTTGCCGCAATTGACAATGCCCTGACAGAGCGCCGGGATGCACATCTGGCACAAACACAAATTTTTACGGAACAGGCCGAGGCCATTCTGGCGCGGTTTTCTGCCATGCGCAGCGATATGGAAACGATTGCCCATCAGGGTCACGAAACCGAAAGCTGTCTTGCAACCGGGCTGGAACTGCTTGCTACCCGGCTGCAAAAAAGTCGTGCGGCGCTGGATGCTACCGGAGAAACAATCGAGAACCTGCATACATCCGGTGAGGCCTTGCTGGACCTGCTTCGCACCACGGCGAATCTCAGCCGGGATGATCTGGCCATCTCGGTTGAAAATACCGCTCATTCCCTTGGCAATATCGGCACGCAGGCGCAGTCTCTGGACCTCATGCTGGGTGAGGCAGGCAGGAAAGGGCAGGAATTATCCGGATATGTTCTGGAAACCCGCTCCTCTACCGAGACGATTGCCCAGTCGCTAGATCGGCTGCACGCACAGTTCACCCAGGCACAAAATACCCATGCAGCAGCCCTTGAAGCCCTGTCGCAACAGCTTGAAACCCTGAATGAATCGAGTGAGGCCCTGTCTGACAAGGCGGGGGGCGACCTGAAAGACGCTCTCCAGAGCCTGCAACTGGCCACACAGCAAAGCCTCGCCGCTCTGGAAACAGGCTCCAGCGAAGGCATAAGAACCCTGGCCAGAAAAATTGGCGCAGAAGCTGCCGAAGAAATAGATCGCGCGGTTCTGGCCACCACCCAGCTCACTATCGGCCAGCTTGAGCAGTCATCCATTCATGCTGCCAGTCTGGGCAAGGAAACCGTGGTGCAATTGCGTGACCAGCTTGCCCGCGTCAATGAACTCACCGCCAATCTTGAATCGCGGGTTGAACGGGCACGCGACCGGGCCGAGGAAAAGGCAGATAATGATTTCTCACGCCGGGTTGCCTTGCTGACCGAAGCATTAAACTCCAATGCCATTGATATTTCCAAGGCCCTTTCCACCGAAGTATCCGACACGGCATGGACCCATTACCTGCGCGGGGACCGGAGCATCTTCTCGCGCCGCGCCGTGCGCCTGCTTGATAATACAGAAGCCCGCGAAATAGCGGAAATCTACGATACGGACCCCGATTTTCGGGAGCATGTCAGCCGGTATATTCACGATTTTGAAGCCATGCTGCGCACCATGCTATCCACCCGGGATGGCAATGCCCTTGGAGTAACATTGCTCAGTTCGGATATTGGCAAACTCTATGTCGTTCTGGCGCAGGCAATCGAGCGCCTGCGCGACTAGCGCCCTGACTCCAGAGCATTTCCGGATATTTTTCTTTCCTACACAAACCATATTGGTTAATTGCGTCGTGACATCCGGCCAGATTCAAGCCGGAAAATCACTATCCATTCCCATAAGTTTGTTTCATCCGGAGATCACGCATGGCCATTGTCGAATCCCTTATCGGACCTCTTGCCTCCATCATTGACAAGCTCATTCCGGACAAGGACACCAGGGCAAAAGCCAAGCTGGAGCTGATTGAGCTGCAAGGCACGCAGGAATTGCAGGCCATCGAAACACGCCTTGCGGCTATTCTGGCCGAGGCCCGATCCCCTGACCCGTGGACCAGCCGTGCCCGGCCCAGTTTTCTCTACGTGATTTATGCCATGATATTGTGGGCCATTCCGATGGGCATACTGGCAGCTTTCAATGCCGGAACCGCGCAAGATATTGCCAGAGGCATGAATGCTTATCTCAATGGTCTGCCAGAGCCTCTTTATGCCCTGTTTGGCACGGGATATCTGGGCTATACGGCCGCACGCCAATGGGGAAAGCTGAAGGGGACA
>JBKEEC010000249.1:0-2392 GCA_047975785.1 Sphingomonadaceae bacterium
AGATCTTCTCGGAGCTGGATGTCAAGATTCGCGTCAACATTCGTGACCCGCTGTCGCTCGAGCGTTTCGAAAAGGGCAGCGGCCGCGAGGCGCAGCAGGTTGCGGACGTCGCCTTTCTTCTGAAGCCCGCGACCACTGAGCGCATGGAGCCGCTGCTGACACGGATTTCTGAAGCAAAAGCGAAAGGGCGCGCCGTGGTGGCGGTGAATTTCCATCCGTTGCTGCTAGAACTCGAGGAACGCGATCTCTTCCCGGAATTAATTGATTGCTTCGCAGAGATACTCCGCAAGGTGGCAGCGCGATCTGACGTCTTATTCGTGCTTCTCAGTCATGACACGCGTGGCAGCTCGTCGGACCGGCTGGGCCTTGAACCACTTCTCCAGCGGCTTGGCGACGAATTGGGTGACCGGCTTCTGCTACCGGCCGAGCAGTTCCGAGCACCCGAGATCAAGGCGCTCGTGAATGAGATCGATTTGGTCCTGTCGGGCCGAATGCACCTGATGATCGCGTCACTCGGGGCGGGCACGCCAGTCTTCGGGATCGACTACAAGGACAAGATGGAGGGCCTGCTGCTGTTGCTCGGGCTGGAGGCCGGGAACCTGATGACTGCAGCCGAAATCCTGGCGGATCCCGCGGGTTGCGCTGACAAAGTGACCCGGTTTCTTGCCAGTCTCGATACCGAACGCGCGGCGATTGCCTCGCACATCAATCACATCCGCTCGCTCGCGCTGCGCAACTTTGAGGACGGTCATGAAGCCTAAGCCGCTATTGAAGACCGTGCGGCACAGTGCGGTGGATTCGATCCGTTACCTGTGCCGTTCCGGCACCATCACCCGGATTGTCCCCTTTAGGCTCCGAAGCGGTGAGTGGTCTCACTGGACGCTTACCCGAGGGGGATGTACTCCCCCTCTCAATACGCTGAGGTCAAATATGAGTTCGCAAGACGTCCAGACACACGGGGTAGCGATCAATCTCGCCAACTGGGCGCGATATGCTGGTTCCGACGACAGGCTCACTTCCAATTGGGTGGCAGAGATCTGTGAGGAAATTCAGCATTCAAACGGATGCTTGATCACGCGCGGGTATGTCAGTCAGACCTTCTCCAAGTCCTTTGTGAAAGGCGTAATCGCATCGGTGATTTGGGGCTATCCTAAAGGGAGATTTCCAGGAGGTAGATCTTTCGCAGGAATTTTTGCCAAGGCAGAAGGCCTGGCGGGCAAGCTTGAGAAGCTCAAGTCCGGGAGGCCGCTTTTTGCTGAAGCTATTTGCTCAGAGTTTGATGGCTTCCAAGGTCTGGGCCCATCCACATATACGAAAATGCTCTATTTTGCAGATATTGCAGCAATCGAAGGCAGATGTCTGGTCTATGATCAGATGGTGATGCGGGCGATTGCGGAAAGCAGCGAACCGCACTGGGCTGCTATCAAAACAAGGCTCAGATCATGTCGCTATCCCAACGGAAAATTCAAAACATATCCTAGGGCGCTTCAGGTTGAGACTTACGGCGGCTTTCTGAGTGTCACCCATAGTCTCGCGACCCGCGAGAGGAATGCAGAGGCAATCGAGCTTGAGCTGTTTATGAGCGCCCCTCGGGGAAGGCCAACGCAACATCAGACAGGCTAGCGCGGGCTCATTTTTGAGCGCTATGGAATAGCTCTGAATACAATACAATTTAGACGATGGATTCCTTCCGCGTTGCATGGACCGAGCGGCACTACGGGAACGGCCAGCTTTCCACGACAGAGCGCTGGACCGCGATCCTCACCATCGTTCTTCAGCCGCCTCGCAGCGCCGAGACGCTGCGCGCCACTCCGCTCGGCATCTATGTCAACGCAATTTCATGGTCGCGGGAGATGGGGCAATGAGAATCGGTATCCCAACCCGTTTCGTCATCACGGTGCTGATTTCTGGCACCATGCTGGCCGGCTGCGCGACGAAACAGGCACAACGGTCGAGCTTTCATATCGCCCGGCCACTGGACACCAGGCATGTGAGATGCGCCATCAGGGCTAATCCCCTATGTGGCATTTTACGCCTTCGGAAATCTGCCAGTCATGTGCAGGGCTGGAAACATACTGATCTCGCGGCAGATTGGGTAGTCTTGCCCAGTTGCCGCCGAACCGGTCGTAAGGGACCGCCGAAATGTGGAGGCAGTTTTCACCTTCCCAGCGATCGATCCGCCAATCAAACATCGGGTAAAGGGGCGGCCCCGCATTGACGAGATAGGGGGTAAGGGTGTCGCCATTCGTAAACCAGATCGCAAAGCCGTCGAACTCTTCCATGCCCGTATCGGACCTTTGCAACGTGGCAAAGCTGCTGCCGTCGGGTGAGAAATGCGGCCTGCTTCCCGTCTCGATCATCTGACCCTGGCGGGCCCGGTCGATCAAAACAT
>JBKEEC010000250.1:0-1527 GCA_047975785.1 Sphingomonadaceae bacterium
GGCCGCAGGCGCATCCCGCCACCGCAAGCCATTGCGATTGATGAAGATAATCCCGCTCAGCACCTTCCGGTCATCCACGCGCGGCACCCCGTGCGACAGCGGAAAGAACGGCTTGAAGCGCTCCATCTGCGCCTCGGTCAACCAAAACAAATCATCCATGCGACACCCCCTCGGGGCCCACAATGAAGCAAGCCGAAACGGCCAGCGCAAGCGATTTAACAGGTCCTGACCCTAGAGCGTGTTGACGATCACCCCATGAGGATGAGGGGTGTGGCGAGTGCTATGAAGCTTTGGATCGCATTGCAATGCCTCTGTTTTCCTTCAGCTTTCCGAAGAAGTTCTCGATGGGATGGCGCCACTTGCAGGTTTCCTGTAGAATTCTGCCGGGAACCGCCGGTTCGATTTCAGTGGAATGACGGCGACGATATCGCGCTCCTTCAGATCGGACCGGAGCCAGTTGGCATCGAAAGCGCGGTCCGCCAGAAGATGTCCGGCGGTCAGGCCCTCGATCAGGTCCGGCATGCCACGCAAATCATGTGCCTGTCCCGGCAGCAATCGGAAATCGACAGGGTTTCCGAGCGCATCGGTCAGCGCAAGTATCTTGGTGGTTACCAGGTGCAAGGCGGTGCAGGGAAAGACGATCGCCTCTTTTTGCGGTGGCCCCGTTGACAGGCCGCCCCCCCCTTTCTATCTAGGCACTGTTGGCACTCACTGGATATGAGTGCCAATTGATATTGAACCTGGAACCTAAGGGAGTGTTCTCAGATGGCATTCAAACCGCTGCACGACCGTGTGCTGGTCAAGCGTCTCGAAGGCGACGAAAAAACCAAGGGCGGGCTGATCATCCCCGATACCGCCAAGGAAAAGCCGGCCGAAGGCGAAGTGGTCTCGGTGGGCGAAGGCGCCCGCAAGGATTCGGGTGAGCTGATCGCCCCGGCCGTCAAGGCGGGCGACCGCATCCTGTTCGGCAAATGGTCGGGCACCGAAGTCACGCTGAACGGCGAAGACCTTCTGATCATGAAGGAAAGCGACATCCTCGGCATCATCGGCTGAGTCGCTTTTCCCCGAACCTGAAATTCAAGACAAACTGGAGCAAGCAAAATGGCTGCTAAGGACGTCAAATTCGATACCGATGCCCGCGACCGGATGCTGCGCGGCGTCAATATCCTCGCCGATGCGGTGAAGGTCACCCTGGGCCCGAAAGGCCGCAACGTCGTGATCGACAAGAGCTTTGGCGCGCCGCGCATCACCAAGGACGGTGTGACGGTTGCCAAGGAAGTCGAACTTTCCGACAAGTTCGAAAACATGGGCGCGCAGATGGTGAAGGAAGTGGCTTCACAAACTTCTGATGTGGCAGGTGACGGTACAACAACTGCAACTGTGTTAGCTCAAGCAATTGTGCGTGAAGGTATGAAAGCAGTCGCAGCAGGTATGAACCCAATGGATCTCAAGCGCGGCATTGATAAAGCAGTTACTGTTGCAGTTGAAAGCTTATCGAAGATGTCAAAGAAGTGCTCAGACAGCACA
>JBKEEC010000251.1:0-10055 GCA_047975785.1 Sphingomonadaceae bacterium
CAAATCGGCCTGGCCTGCTTTCACCCGCGTTTTGGCCGCCCTGACCGAATTTTTGACCGAACCGCCGGAATATATCGGAACAGACAGGTCAACCCCTGCGCCTATCTGGCGGTCAGGGCCAAATACCGTGCCGGTGGTGTCATTTTGAAGTAAAAACTCAACTTCCTGTGCCGATGCGCTGGCCGAGGGAAGCCCGGCGGACTTTTCTATCACGACATTTTCATCTGTTGCGCGCTGCCTTGCACGTGCTGCTTGCAGGACAGGGTTGGAAGCATAGGCTTCCGTCAATGCTTCTCGCAGCGTGTCTGCCTGGGCAGGGGCTGCTATTATGGCGCAGCCTGACAGCAGCAGAATGACGCAGGTTTTTCTGATCACAATCAGAAGCTCCATTTTACGGGAATATCAAATTCTGAAAGATGCGGGATACCCATTTCGAGAATCGGCAACATGGCCACATCATTACCTATCCGGCGGCCCGATGCCAGTCGGGTCACGCCATTGGTCACAATGCCGGAAAGAATACGTCCGTTTTCATCCAGCTGTTTGACCAGCGATGCCGGAACCTGCTCAATCGCACCGTCAACCAGAATGGCAGTAAACCGTGCCCTGCCGGATTTCTCTGCCGCTTCCTGTGCGGAGCGGACCGTTGTTTTTGCGACCATAGGCCTGACCAGTTCGGGCAGGTAGCCACTGCCGCCGTCTACAATCAGAACTTCATCAGAAGAAGCCAGCGCCGCATTTTCAAGCATCAGCCCATGGAATACCGGCGCGGCGAGGAAGGCTCCGTTACCTAGCGGCACCGCCCGATCCATATAGGCGGCGCCACGCGTGGCCTCCGGCACGAACTCTTCGCGGGCAACAGTGCTCATCCGGGCGAGAACCTGTGCATCATTCACCCCGCTGGGGCGGAGCTGGCTGTCAATCATGGCCTTGCGCGCAACGGTAAAAGTGTAGGGGGCAGGGCGGGTCGTGGTCAGGGTCATGATCTGTTTCCGGCAGGAATTGTCACTGTGCATTCGAAAGAGAATGCCCAAAATACTGGTCTGGTATTGTCGCCTTAGGCGGATAGACGGGACAGGCCAAGTATTTTGATGCCAAATTTATCCATCCTGCATGTTTCACCATTGCTGTTTGCGTTCTTCCGACATGTCGGCATCCATCAAAACAGGCAGGGCGGGATTCCTGCTTTGACGCGCGGGATGCAGTGTGCCTATGGGGGGCTGTGCATCTGCGCATTCAGGATTCGACAGGAAGGAGTCAGCTATCGATGAGCGACATGGTAATCATCAGGGAAGATGACCTTATCGAGAGTATTGCCGATGCGCTGCAATATATATCCTATTATCACCCGATGGACTATATCCGGGCGCTGGGGGATGCCTATGAAGCCGAGCAAGGGCCGGCGGCAAAGGATGCAATTGCCCAGATCCTGACCAATAGCCGTATGTGCGCTGAAGGGCACCGCCCGATCTGTCAGGATACCGGAATCGTCAATGTCTTCATCAAATGGGGGCAGGAATGTCGTCTGGACAGCACACGACCCTTGCAGGACATTGTCGATGAGGGTGTGCGCCGGGCTTATAATGATCCTGCGAACAAGCTGCGTGCCTCGGTGCTGGCCGACCCGGCCTTTACCCGGCGCAATACGCGGGACAACACGCCTTCCGTGCTGACAATAGATATGGTTCCGGGGCGCACACTTTCGATCGATGTAGCGGCAAAGGGTGGTGGCAGCGAAGCCAAGAGCAAGTTCAAAATGATGAACCCGTCAGACAATATTGTTGAATGGGTGCTGGACATGATCCCGCAAATGGGGGCGGGCTGGTGTCCGCCGGGAATGCTCGGCATTGGCATTGGCGGCACGGCAGAGCATTGTATGAAGCTGGCCAAACAGAGCCTGATGGAACCGATCAATATGGGGCAACTCAAGGCTCGCGGGCCAAAAGATGATCTCGAAGCCCTGCGGATCGAGATTTTCGACAAGGTCAATGCGCTGGGTGTGGGTGCGCAGGGTCTTGGCGGTCTGGCAACGGTGCTGGATGTGAAAATTCTTGACTGGCCATGCCATGCTGCAAACAAGCCGGTGGCGATGATCCCGAATTGTGCGGCCACGCGCCATGCCCATTTCACACTGGATGGTTCTGGCCCGACCTATCTTGAAAAGCCTGATCTGGACCAATGGCCAGAGGTTCACTGGAAACCTGATGCGGCTGCCCGCAGGGTTGATCTGGATAATCTGACGGCTGAAGAAGTTGCAAGCTGGAAAAATGGTGACCGGCTTTTGCTCAATGGCTCCATGCTGACGGGACGTGATGCCGCTCACAAGCGGATTCAGGATATGGTTGAACGGGGAGAAGATCTGCCTGTCGATTTCCGTGGACGTGCCATTTATTATGTCGGTCCGGTTGATCCGGTTGTGGGAGAAATTGTTGGCCCCGCAGGGCCGACAACGGCAACACGGATGGACAAGTTCACTGCCATGATGCTTGAGCTTGGCCTTCTGGCAATGATCGGCAAGGCAGAGCGCGGGCAGGGCGCGGTTTCAGAAATCGCCCGGCATAAGGTCGCTTATCTGATGGCAACCGGCGGCGCGGCCTATCTGGTTGCCCGCGCGATCAGGGAGGCAAAGGTTGTTGCCTTTGAAGATCTTGGCATGGAGGCCATTTACGAATTTACCGTGCAGGATATGCCGGTAACAGTGGCTGTCGATTCTCACGGGGATAATGTGCACACGCTTGCTCCGGCCCATTGGAAAGACAAAATCGCCAGAGAACATTTGCTCGACGCATAATGATGTAACCCTTCCATCCGGCCTCTCCATCCAGATCGACCAGCAGCATAGACCGCTCGACCACGGTGCTGGAGCTGGCAATCTCTCCGGTGTAGGGTCAGGAATGGTTGCAGCTTCTTCCATGACAGTGTCTGCCCGTTTGCCGGCGCGTACAGTCATGCTGTCCATTATCGGGCTGTGGGCTTGCTATTTTCTGATTACCACCTTGCGCGGGTTTATCATCGGCCTTGAAGATGGCGGGGAGATGATATGGCGTCGCGGTGTCGTATCGCTGGCCGGAATGGGGATTACAGGCGTCCTCTGGCTGGTGTTAAGGCTGTTTGATTTGCGCCCTCTGTGGGGCAAGGTTGTGGCGGGGCTGTTTTTTTCCATTCCGGCGGCATTGCTGATAGCGCAGGTGAATCAGGTAGTTTTTGCCTCGGTAAAAGGGGAGGCGCTGGAGCGGATCGGGCAAAGTCAGGGCATTACTTTGCGTCATGATGAGGCGGGTAATCTGCTGCTCGATACTTCGGGAAGCGAGCCTGCGGAAGAAAACACTATCACTCTTGCCCCCGCGCCGGGGAGAGTGGAACGGTTGCGGGAATTATCCGGCACTGCGCTGACGCCTTATTTTCTTCTGCTTGCCTGGGGTGCGCTTTATCTTGCCCTGCTGGCAGGGGAACAGGCGCGCATGGCAGAGCGTCGGGCCGGTGAGTTCCGGCGTGCAGCGAAAAGTGCGGAATTGCGCAGCCTGCGCTATCAGGTGAATCCGCATTTCCTGTTCAATACGCTGAACTCGCTTTCGGCACTGGTGATGACGGGCAAGGCGCAGCAGGCCGAAAAGATGATCCAGAATATCTCCAGCTTCTATCGTCATTCGCTCGCCGACGACCCGACCCATGATGTGTCACTGGCACAGGAGTTTGAACTGCAGAGACTCTATCTTGATATTGAAGCTGTGCGTTTTCCTGACCGCCTTATGGCGGATTTTGATTTGCCCGCATCGCTGGAAGAAGCGCGTGTGCCGGGCATGATATTGCAACCACTGGTCGAAAACTCTGTCAAATATGGTGTTGCAGCACGCATAAAGCCGGTGCGTATTTCTATCCGGGCGCGGGAGGATAAGGATATGCTGGTGGTAATAGTGCGGGATAATGGTCGCGGCGTGCCGGACCATGCGAGCCATGGTTTCGGGATTGGCCTGACCAATGTGGCGGACCGGATTCATGCCCGTTTCGGCAAGGTCGCCACATTGACATCCGGCCCTGACAAGGAAGGCTATCTTACTGAAATACGGGTGCCACTGGTGAAATATGGGCTCTGAGAATATCCCGGAAGAAGCGGAGATTCTTCGTACATTGATCGTGGATGATGAGCCGCTGGCGGTTGAACGGATGCAGGTTATCTGTGCCGGCTTGGTTGCGCTTAATGTTGTCGGGACAGCGAGCGATGGAGCTGCTGCCCTGCGTCTGATTGATGCCCTGAAACCCGATCTCGTTCTGCTTGATATGACTATGCCGGAAGTGGACGGGATTTCAGTTGCCAGACAGCTGATGCATTCTGACGCGGATACGGTGGTGATTTTTGTCACTGCTCATGATGAATTCGCAGTTGAAGCTTTTGACCTCGATGCGGTGGATTATGTGCTAAAGCCGGTAGCGCCGGAGCGACTGGAAAGAGCCATTGCCCGTGCCATTACCCGTCGGGTCAGTTCTGTGCGTCGCGCTACCAGCGCATGGCTACAGGAAATATGGGTGCCGCATCGTTCTGAACTGCTCCGCGTCGATGTGGACCGGCTTCACCGGATTGATGCCGAACGGGACTATGTGCGATTGCATGTTCAGACTGACCCGAATGGCGAAGTGCGATGTTATATGTTGTTGCAGACAATCGCCGGACTTGAGGAAAAACTTGATCCGGCGGTATTCATCCGCATACACCGATCCACCATTTTGCGTCGTGATCGCATATGCGGGCTTCGTCATGACGGGCTGGGCGTCTGGTCGGCTGAACTGGACACAGGTGATGCGTTGCGAATTGGCCGGACTTACCTGTCCAGGGTCAAGGCGATAGCGGGACGATGATACCGCATCCCTGTTTTCAAACTATCCCTGTTTGCAAACAATGTGACCCGGATCAGGGGACTAAAACTTGATCCGGGCCACAGACGGCTTTCGCTCTGTCAGCCGCCATAACGGTTATTTTCAATCACGCGGGCCATATGGTTTTGTGCTTTGGCGGACGCGGTTTTATAGCATTGCAATGCAGCGCCAGCCCGGATGCGGGTTCCTGTGGCGAGCTGGTCCACCTGGCACACCTGACGCGCTGCCCTGTTGATCCGCTGGGCCAGCTTTTTCTGGCCTTCCGGCGATGACAGGTTCAGATCCTTGTATTCGACTGCGATCGAGCGGGTGTCAGCCAAAGCGGGGGCTGCGATCGCAATGGTGGTACATGCGGCGGCCAGTGCGGTAAGGGGGCGTTTCATCACAGGGTCCTGTCTCTGACATGGGGTCAGCCGAAGGAGGAGGCTGGCTGACGAGAACTGAAATACGCTTCCGGCCCTCTTGTTTCAGCCAAAGCTCGATAATGACACGCCACAAGTCGACCAGTGGGCTCCTGTTTGACCAATGCTGTTGTGTGACCGACAAAACGCAGTCTCAGATCGACGAATGATTGAGCCTTTTCATAAAAATTGGTGCTGGCAGCCTGACATCGGTTTCTGCTAGCCTAATCCGCAATGCAGCGTATCTTTCATATCAGTGATGTGCATTTCGGTCTGGAGGACAGGCAGGCACTTGTCTGGCTGGAACAACAGATTTTTGACAGGCGCCCCGAAGCCCTGATTATTACCGGAGATTTTACCATGCGCGCCCGGCATGGTGAATATGATCGTGCTGCGGGGTGGATTACCGGTCTGGGTCTGCCAGTGTGGTGTGAAATCGGCAATCATGACATGCCATATTTCAACCCGGTCGAGCGCGTTCGTGCGCCATTCCAACGGTATGAAAGAATGCTGTCACGCATAGCAGAACGAACAGGGGTATGGCGCGGCGTGGCGGGACTGGTGCCTGTTTCGCTAAGAACTACGCGGCCATTCCAGAAGCGTTGGCCATGGGTGGATGGCTGGATTACCGATGAGGCGCTGGAAGCCTGCCTGGCTGAAATTGACGCATTGCCTGATGGCACGATGGCGCTGGTTTGTGCGCATCATCCCCTGCCGGAACGGGGGCGTGATGACAAATTGCTGACTTATGGCGGGCAAAAGGCGATGGAAGCCCTAAGCCACCGGCCGGTTGCCGCCGTATTAAGCGGCCATGTGCATTATCCGTTTGATCGGACTGTCGATACGGGAAGCGGGGCCTTGCGGATGATAGGGGCAGGGACTTTGTCGCAGCGACTGCGCAAGGCGCCGCCCGGTTTTAACGAGCTGATCTGGGATGGGGTGGCGCTTCAGCTTCAGGAGCGCCGTTTTGATCTGGCGGAAAAGAAAGGCTGGCAGAAAAGATAGGACTGAAACAGGCCAAATAAAAAGGCGACCTGTTGAGGCCGCCTTTTTGTATATATCCGGTGATTTCCAGCTTGCTGAAATCAGCGTTTCGAGAACTGGAAGCTCCGGCGTGCCTTGGCGCGGCCATATTTTTTACGTTCCACCACGCGGCTGTCACGAGTGAGGAAGCCAGCGGCCTTGACCGTGCTGCGCAGAGCCGGTTCAAACTTGGCGAGTGCCTGCGCAATGCCATGCTTTACGGCTCCGGCCTGACCGGACAGACCGCCACCGCGCACTGTGGCAACCACATCATACTGTCCTTCACGGCCAGATACACCGAAAGGCTGGCTGATCACGAGGCGGAGTGTAGGACGGGCAAAATAGATTTCCTGATCCCGCCCATTGACAGTGATCTTGCCTGAGCCGGGCTTGATCCATACGCGGGCGACGGCATCTTTCCGGCGGCCAGTTGCGTAGGCGCGGCCGAATTTGTCCAGCTCCTGCTCACGCAGCGGGGCATCAGAGATTGTCGGTGCCGGTGTTGCCGTTTCAGTGGCATCAGCTTCAGCAGCCTGTGTATCTCCGGCGATGGTTTTCAGATCAGCGAGATCGGAAACGGTGTTGGTATTTTCGTCAGCCATCAGATGGAGACCTTGTTCTTGCGGTTCATGGAGGCGACATCGACAATTTCGGGTTTCTGCCCGTCATGAGGATGTTCGGTGCCGGCATACAGATGCAGCGATTTCATTTGCTGGCGCCCAAGCGGGCCACGCGGGATCATGCGTTCAACCGCTTTTTCCAGCACACGTTCAGGGAAGCGTCCACCCAGGACCTTGGCCGGGCTGGTTTCCTTGATGCCGCCAGCATATCCGGTGTGCTTGTAATAGCGTTTGTCGGACAGTTTGTTGCCGGTAAAGCGGACCTTGTCGGCATTGATGATGATGACGTGATCGCCGCAATCAACATGGGGTGTATAGCTGGGCTTGTGTTTGCCGCGCAGCATATTGGCGACCAGCGAAGCAAGCCGACCAACTACGAGACCGTCGGCATCAATCAGAAGCCAGTTTTTTTCCACCTCTGCCGGTTTGATCGACCGGGTGGCTTTGGTAAGCGCCTTCATGGCTGTGTTCCTTGAGTGGACAGTGTGGGTGTGGACAGTGATGATTCAATACAATGATGTGTCAACAAAACGGGTCCGCGAATCTGTTGCCAGACCACGCGGGAAGCGCGCCATTTGTTCGTTCATCATCAGAAAGTCAAGTAATTCCGCCCACTTCCATAAAGGTAAAATAATACCTTGCGAGTGAGAGGCCCCGTGTGACAAAGGGGAGTGTCACATAAGGGAGTGCCACAAAGCGAGTGTCACAAAAGGGAGGCGAGCCAGTTTTGCGTTGCCTTGCCCACAGAGGAGCATGGCCAGCCGAAAATGGCGGGCACTTCATACGGGTGCAATTCCTCAAGCCTGTCAATCGCTCTTTGCAGGAGCCGTGCGTCTGTCTTGAATAACACGCCTACTTCGCCAGATTGCTGGATTTCTCCATCCCAGAGAAACAGCGATTGCATATCCTGAATAATATTCCCGCAGGCAATCAGCCGTTCTTCCAGCAAGCTGCGCACAACAAGCTGCGCAGTCTCCTTGTCCGGAAAAGGGGCCCAGATCAGCGCGCTCACCGATGCCGCCCGATAGAGTGCATACACCATGCGGCTGTCACCACGACCAGCGCACCCACCACCTGATGCGCAACCGCCACCCACAGCGATACGCCGGTCCAGACGGTGGCAATACCAAGGAGTATCTGGGTGCCGAAAGCGCAATGAAGTGCGATAGAGGCAGGGCGGTCTGCTGCCCGCGCTGCGCGCGCCAGAACAATCAGGGCGATCACAGTCACCCACGCCCACCAGCGATGAAGAAAATGGATCAGAAATGCATCATGCGTTGCTGCCCATAAAAATCCATTCGCCGTATTATATTCAGGAATGAAGCGGCCCTGCATCAGCGGCCATGTATCAGACGCCAGCCCGGCATTCAGTCCGGCCACCCATGCACCAAGCAGAAGCTGGATAAACAGTATAATGGCTACGCTGATGGATCATCCGGTCAGACGTGCAGGCGGTGCTGCACTATCACGTGCCAGATCGCGCAAATCCAGTGCAGTCCAGATTAACCCGCCCAAAGTGAAAAATGCAGTCAGCAAATGGATAGACAGCCAGAAATGGCTGACATCCGTTCTGTTGCCGATAAAACCGGACTGAACCATCATCCAGCCAAAGGCTCCTTGCAATCCGCCAAGGGCCAGCAGGGCGACCAGCCGGGGCTTGTAACCGGCAGGAATATTGCCGCGAACCCAGAACCAGACCAGGGGCAGGGCAAAGGCCAGCCCAATAACCCGCCCAAGCAGGCGGTGGAACCATTCCCAGAAATAGATGAATTTGTAATCGGCCAGTGTCATTCCAGCAGGTCCATTGACCTCGATATATTCAGGGATTTTCTGATAGGCTGCAAATTCGGCCTGCCACTGTGCTTCTGTCAGTGGGGGCAAGGCCCCTGTTACCGGCTTCCACTCAGTAATGGAAAGGCCGCTTTCGGTAAGACGGGTAATTCCACCAACTGCAATCATCACAATGACCAGAGCCGCAACGCAATATAGCCAGTTGGCCAAAGTGTGCGGCAGAGGAAGCCTGCGCTGACCCGATGCGCCTTTACGGTTCATATCCAGTGTCGATTCCATGTGGACCCCATGCGGGCACGCAAAAGAAAGTGCAAGAGGCTGGCTTATACCAGACTGCAGCAATACTGCCGCATCAGCGGTTTGCTCCGCCCGGTTTTTGTGCGGGCTCAGGTCATTGATCGCATAGGTCTGGACCGGAATAAATTACTGACAGGCATCAATCCTACTTGCGTAATGATACAATATAACATAGATGGCTTTCCATGATGGCATTGATCCCTGACATGCGGCGGCGACTGGATCGCCTTGGGCTGGTCCTTTCGGGGCTTTGCGCGTTGCATTGTGTGGTGAGTCTGCTGCTTATTTCCGCCATCGGGTTTGGGAGCCAGTGGTTTTTGTCACCGGATATTCACCGCTACGGGCTGGCTGCGGCTGTTATCACCGCTGCCGGCGCTATTGGCTGGGGTATGCTGCGGCACCGGCGGCGCCTGCCTATGCTGGTGGCGTCAATCGGGCTGGCATTTATGTGTGCTGCCCTGCTGGTTGAGCATGGCGTTCAGGAGGCGATTCTGACCCTGATCGGTGTCGCGATTGTGTCGACTGGTCATATACTGAACTTGCGCCTCGCACATTGATCGCTATCAGCCTTTTGCATGAGTGCAGAAATTACCCTTGTCGTAAACGGCGACTCACGCCGCACCCGCGCCCCTGATATTGCCGCTCTGGCAACCGAGCTTGAGCTTGACCCTGCCCGTATTGCGGTAGAGCAGAACGGGACAATCGTGCCTCGCTCAACTCTGGCCTCTGCCCTGCTGGCTGATGGCGATGTGCTGGAAATTGTGCATTTTGTTGGCGGAGGGGACAATGACGCAGATGACAGCTGGAGCGTGGCCGGGCGCCATTTCCGTTCCCGCCTGATTGTCGGCACAGGGAAATACACCGATTTCGCCCAGAATGCGGCAGCGGTTAAGGCTTCGGGAGCCGAGATCGTGACGGTCGCTGTAAGGCGAGTCAATATTTCCGACCCTAAGGCCCCGATGCTGACAGACTATATTGACCCGAAAAAAATCACCTACCTGCCCAATACTGCCGGCTGTTTTACTGCGGATGAAGCGATCCGCACCTTGCG
>JBKEEC010000017.1:0-3217 GCA_047975785.1 Sphingomonadaceae bacterium
GCGGAAGCACTTGCCGATGGCTGGGCCGCATCCGTCGCCAGTCTCGGCAACCGCGACGCAATGGAAGCAATCAAGCTGACCCTGCTGATCACCGCGCTGGCCGTGCCGTTGAACGCGATCTTCGGTATCGCCGCCGCGTGGTTCATCACCAAGTTCGACTTTCGCGGCAAGGCCCTCCTGATCACCCTGATCGACCTGCCCTTCTCGGTCAGCCCGGTCGTCGCGGGTCTGTGCCTTGTGTTGCTGTTCGGCTCGAACGCAGCTCTGGGCGGCTGGCTCATCGCGCATGGCTACCCAATCGTCTTCGCCATTCCCGGCATCGTGCTGGCCACCGTCTTCGTGACCTTCCCCTTTGTCGCGCGCGAACTGATCCCCGTGATGATCGAACAGGGCCGGGCCGAGGAAGAGGCCGCCCTGACCCTTGGCGCATCAGGCTGGCGCACCTTCCGCACCGTGACCCTGCCCAATATCCGCTGGGCGCTGCTGTACGGCACATTACTCTGCACCGCCCGCGCGATGGGCGAATTCGGTGCCGTCGCCGTCGTCTCGGGCAAGATCCGGGGCCAGACCGCCACCATGCCGATCACGATCGAGATGATGTATAACGAATACCTCTCGGTCGCGGCCTTTTCGATGGCGGCGCTGTTGACGGCCTTCGCCCTGATCACCCTGACCCTGAAAACCGTGATGGAGCTGCGCCTCTCGGACCAGCTTGCCGCCACCCGCCGCCACTGAAGGTGACATGATGCATATTGATATCGACGACATCGCCAAGGATTTCGGGGCCACGGCCGCGCTTTCCCCCGTGTCCCTCTCGATCCCCTCGGGTGCCTTGGTGGCATTGCTTGGCCCCTCCGGCTCGGGCAAGACGACGCTGCTGCGCATCCTTGGCGGGCTGGAATTCCCGACCTCTGGCCGGGTGCTGTTCAACGGTCAGGACGCCACCGGCATGACGGTCCAGGAACGTCGCGCGGGCTTCGTCTTCCAAAGCTACGCTCTTTTCCGCCACATGACCGTGTTCGACAACATCGCCTATGGCCTGAACGCCCGCCCCCGCGCCCAACGCCCGCCACGGGCCGAGATCGCCCGTCGCGTCACCAAACTTCTGGACCTGATCCAGCTGCCCCATATCGGCACCCGCTACCCCAGCCAGCTGTCGGGCGGCCAACGCCAGCGCGTCGCGCTTGCCCGCGCGCTTGCCATCGAGCCGCGCATGCTGCTGCTGGACGAACCCTTCGGCGCGCTTGACGCCAAAGTCCGCAAGGAACTGCGTCAGGGCCTGCGCGACATCCACGACGAAACCGGCCTGACCACGATCTTCGTGACCCACGATCAGGAAGAGGCGATGGAACTGGCCGATCTGGTCGTCGTCATGTCCATGGGCAGCATCGAACAAATCGGCCGCCCCCACGACATCCGCGAGAAACCCGCGACGAAATTTGTGCGGGAATTTGTGGGGGTGTGAACTTAACGTAATCAGGTCCAATCACTACCCACAGTTAGCTCAATTTTTTGTTGAAATTGCCCTGCACACAAGCGATGGTTGAGTGTAGGGCATTATTTTTTAGGTGATTTATGAACGATCTTATTCCGGCTGCTAATGTAGAATTAATGGCATCATCAGGAATGCCTCAACTGCTACAAAGAATAAGGCCGCAATGGCAGGCGAAATCTTTAATTGAGCGTGTACACAGGCTGGTCGGCGTAGATCCGAGCAGCGCTTGCCAGCGATTGTTTAATGCTGCCATCCACGACTTACGAGAGAAAGTAATAATCGCAGGCTTAGATATTGCAGGGGAAGCTGCGGATCAATTTAGGCTACCACCAGTAAAAAAAGATGAAGATATTGAAAACTACCCAACCGCGAAATTAATAGATTTATGTTATAGAATGGGGTTACTGACACGACCCGAATGGCGAAGAGTCTGTAGAAGCTACGAAATCCGTCGCGACTTAGAGCACGAAGATGATGAATACATTGCTGGAGTAGAAGATTGTGTTTATATATTTACCACATGCGTGGAGGTTATACTATCTGTCGACCCGGTAAATCTACTCAAGGTCAAGGATGTAAAAGACATCGTAGAAAATGCAACTCCCTCACAGCCAGGAGATGAATTATTAGCCGATTTTGAAAGAGCCCCTCAACCTAGACAGTTAGAGATACTTGGATTTTTAGTTTCCAATGCGCTAAACAAAGATCAATCTGATATCATTCAGCAAAATGCCTTCACCTGCCTTCATGCATTTCGCGCCAGAGCCTCCAATCAAGTATTAGTAACGCTTGCGACTGATTTCCAAGAGAAAGTTGGGCGAAATGGCTTAGATGAGCGTCATGCACGAGTCGCGACTGCCGCTGGAGCCATGCCCTATTTGCGACAGTCGGCCCGCAAGGAGCTTTTTCAAGCATACCTAGATAGACTAAATCAGATCGGTACGAACTGGAGCGCCCACGATCGTCACGGCGATGTACTAAGAAAATTTGATGAACTCGGCGGATTTGCTTCGTGCCCGAACCCACCACAAAAGGACATCCTTAAATGGATGGTAAAAACCTTCCTAGGGAGTCCTGGCGGGTTAACATCTTACGGAAACGTGCGACATGTTTTTTACAGCAATTCAGCTGCTCCATTGATAGAGACAATTATCGCATCAGAAGCAAAAATAATCGAAGAAATCTTGAGGAGTCTCCGAAACGACGACGAAGTATCAAAAAAATGCGAGAATGAACACATCGCGAGGAGATTCGAAAAACTGATAGATTTGATAGAAAAAAAGTAACAAAACAGACATACCCGCTGTGTACAGCCTGTGTACGGAGTGTGTACGCCCTGTGTATCACAATTTTCCAGCATTTACTGGCGATTTCACATGAACCCAACGTCGCCGCGCAACACGCAACGCACGCTCTGTCGCGGCTTCGTCAGGCGCGTGCGTCTTCCAAAATCATCTGCGCAGCTTTCTCGGCGATCATCATCGTAGGCGCATTGGTATTGCCGCTGGTAATCCGCGGCATGACCGAGGCATCCGCGATCCGCAGCCGCCCCAAAGCCCGCATCCGCAGCCGCGGATCGACCACTGAATCCGCATCCGCCCCCATCCGGCACGTCCCCACCGGATGAAAGATTGTCGTGCCAACGGACCCTGCCGCGTGGATCAATTCATCATCGGTCTGGAACGCGGCCCCCGGAACGTATTCCTCTGGATTATAACGGGA
>JBKEEC010000252.1:0-33910 GCA_047975785.1 Sphingomonadaceae bacterium
GGCTGCGCGCCAGTGTGCGGACATTGTCCACCCATCCTTGCGAAAAAGGGAAAGGGATAAGCTGGATCACAACCTGACGCGCGCTTCCCTGTCTATCCGGTGCCAGTTGCATGACGAGCAGGCTTTCAGGGGAAATATCCCACCATTCAGATTCCTGCGCCTGTGCGATAATCTCTGCGGGGGAGCGCCTTTCCTGCGCTGCGTCTTCTGACCTTGCTGCAGAGAAAGTGACAAGGGCAAAAGCTGCAAGCGAGGCAAGTGACAGGCAGGCAAGCCGGTAACGATACAGGTATGACTGAAGCATCATGTCTTTGTGCCATCAGGCGACGAAAGCTGAAAGGAAAAAGTGTGAGTTTCTGTATACCGCCAGGGTCTGAAGCAATGCGAAAAGCAATAAGCGGGATGCTATCCTATGGGTTGAGCCGGCTCGGCTGATGGATCGCGCCAGGCCTTGTGCGTATCGGAACCCAGTGCATTCAATACATCAAACCGGCGGGACTGACGCGATTCCATATTGAGGCGCAGAAAGGGATGGTCGCCACGCTCCATATTTCCGGGAACCTGATGGAAAAAATAACGAATTTCACGAATCAGATGAGACTGGTCAAAATAGCGCGAGCGCATTTCCACCTCTTCTTCTGCCAGTGCCACCCCCAGCAGGATTGCAGCCATATCCTGTGCTCTGGCCCGACGCTGGACCTGTTTGGGAGATAGTCCGAAATCCTTTTTGATCTGTCGCTCCAGCTTGCGCAAGGTGACGTTATGATCGCTGGCGAACTCGCTTATTGCAAAGCCGGGATTGGCAAGACAGGCCTTTTCAAAACTGTGTGAAAGCAGGGATGGCGGCGCAGTGTCTGATCGTACAAAAATATCCCGAAAAATATCTTCCAGCGCAAGAAGCCACTTCTCCCGACCTTTTGACAGGGGAATTTTCTCCGTCAGGCGGCCATCGCCTGTCAATTCATCAAAATCGAGAATACGATCCAGCATATCAGGCACCTGGGGGCCGCCAAGAGCCTGTGGTCCGCCCGCAGTAAAATGCAGTGTTATAGCGGTATAGGAACCTGTAACGCTGATGGGCAATGCTTTGGTCTGAGGCCCCATAAACAGGGTTATGCCGTGATTTCCGGGGTCATAGACACGGTGCCCGTCGCGCGTTTCTGCTGTCCATACTCCGCCATAAAGCAGGCGGATACAGGGGTGATCATCCAGCAAATGACAATGGGCCTGATAACCGTCAGGCAATGTCCCTTCGGCAATGCTGAACCAGTAGAGCCAGGGCTGCAGATCTTTTGCCGGTGCGCGGGAAAGGGATAGGGGCGCACCTGTTCTTGTTGCCCCCGTCATCGACCTGATAGGTGTTTTTTCATTCATGGAAGTCCCCCTCTGAGCTCCCAATGCCATCCTCATTCCGATTTATCTGCTACTGGACGAAGGCCTGTATTTTGTCTGATTCGTTTGTCAGGCCCGACATTAAGGTTAATCCCTTACTTAAGCAGATGTAGAAACACCAAGAGAGCAAAATCAATACTCACTATGAAACCTAATATATTGTCTCGCATTGATAGCAGTGCTGTCGCATTGGCCGGACGGCTTGCCGATGTGGCGGGCGAAGCCATCCGGCCCCATTTTCGCCCCCTTTCCGGATCTGTCAGGTCAGATCGCAAGGATGATCAAACTCCTGTAAGTGAAGCAGACCGTTCAGCCGAAGCGGCGATGCGCCAGGCCATTCAGGAGACATTTCCCGATGATGGAATTATCGGAGAGGAATATGGTGTTCAGGAAGGCAGGTCTGGTCGCCAGTGGGTGCTGGACCCGATAGACGGGACCGCGGGGTTTCTGGCGGGCCGGCCTATCTTTGGCACATTGATTGCCCTGCTGGTGGATGGCTGGCCGGTTCTGGGGGTTATTGACCAGCCAATCCTGCGTGAACGATGGCTTGGGATTACTGGCAGACCGACGACTTTTAACGGGGTGGATGTGCGCACCCGCCATTGTGGTGCATTATCCGATGCGGTGATCGCAACAACCGGGCCGCATTATTTCGATTCCCATCAGGGAGATCATTTCATGGCTCTGGCTGCCAAAACGGACCACCGGCGTATGGTGATGGGGGGGGATTGCTATAATTATGCGATGCTCGCCAGTGGCCAGCTGGATATTGTGTGCGAGGCAGGGCTGAAACTGTATGACTGGGCGGCACTGGTGCCGGTCGTGGAAGGGGCAGGCGGCATGATGTGTGACTGGAACGGAGACCCGCTTGGTCCGGGATCGGGGGAAACGATTCTGGCTCTGGGCGATCCGGCGCGTCTGGAAGATGTCGTGGAAGCACTGGATCACACGCACTGACCCTGAGCATTGGCCGGTCCATAGAGGGCAAATTATTGCGGGAATTGCTTGCATTTACTCTGGCAGATGACTAGACGCGCCTCCTTCACCGACACGTGATTCTGCTGCCGGTCTGGCTGAAAGGGCTGCCAGGGCTGGTGGAACGTGTTTTTCGAACAGGAGAACAAAATGCCCAAAATGAAAACCAAAAGCGGTGTGAAGAAACGCTTCAAAATCACCGCCAAGGGCAAGATCAAGCATGGTGTTGCGGGTAAACGCCACCGTCTGATCAGTCATAATGCAAAGTATATCCGCACCAACCGTGGCACATCCGTCCTGTCCGAAGCGGACACAAAGACGGTAAAGAAATGGGCCCCTTACGGCCTCGATTGAGCCAGGACAGATAGCAGGAGTACGAGCATATGCCCCGTATCAAACGTGGTGTTACCACACGCGCAAAACACAAACGGATTCTGGATCAGGCGAAGGGCTTTCGTGGCCGCCGCAAGAACACGATCCGCGTCGCCCGTCAGGCTGTCGAGAAAGCCGGACAATATGCCTATCGTGATCGCAAGGTCAAAAAGCGTAATTTCCGCGCCTTGTGGATTCAGCGGATTAACGCCGCTGTTCGCGCAGAAGGCCTGACCTATTCGCAGTTCATGCATGGCGCAAAAAAGGCCGGTATCGAACTGGATCGTAAAGTCATGGCAGATCTGGCCATGAATGAAGGCGCGGCTTTCAAGTCCATTATTGACCAGGCGAAAAAAGCACTGGCCTGATAATCCGGCCAGAATAACAGGCTCGAAAAGGCTATTGACCGGAACGGAGGTGCAACTCTGAAACGGTCATTCCGGTACACAGGGTTGCTATAAAATTAACCTTGTAAAACCATGATAAATAATAAGGGGCATTGCGATTTTTTTCGCAGTGCCCCTTTTTTGTGTCGCAATTTTACAAGTGGATGCTGTAACAGGTATAAAATTTCTTTCAGCTTCTATCGGGGGCAACATTTGAATATGGCAGTTGCCAACAGGATAGAGGCACGGTTTTTTCGCCCTCCCACGGACCTCGAAGGGTGTTTCACCACTTTCTACCGCTTGACGGTAGAACTGGAAGAGTCGGAATGTCTCGTAGATTGCCTTCAGCCTGAATGGGGTAATCTGAGGATATTCAGCTATAATCCGCCGAATTGCAGGATTTCTGATAATAGCAGCATAACCGGAACACACTTTGTTGCCACAGGGCCGAGCAGTCAGCCCGGACATTTTGAACTTGGCTCCACCCGCATGTGGGGCGTTGGGCTGTTTCCGCTGGGCTGGGCGCGCTTTATCGGTGCTCCAGCCTCGGAAGTAGCGAATCAGGTTGTCGATGGCCATCAGCATGGGCATTTTTCTCATTTTTCCGAATTTACGCAGACCTTGTTTGAAGATGAACCCAATGATGCGAAGGAGTTTGACAAGATCATTGCTGTTTTTCGTCAACATGACCGGGATGTTCCGCAAGCAGGGATGATCACGAAAACCCATGCAGCGCTGGTGGATCCCGACATCAACAGCGTGAGTGAGATGGCAGAGCAGGTTGGTGTTTCAAACCGCACACTGGAACGCCTGTGCCGCCGGCATTTCGGATTTGCTCCCAAGCTGCTTTTGCGCCGTCAGCGTTTTATGCGCAGCCTTGGCGCCTTTATGATGGGAGATGAAAAAAGCTGGAGCCAGGTGATTGACAAGCTTTACCATGATCAGGCGCAGTTCGTGCGGGAGTTCAAGTCATTTATGAACATGTCACCCACCGAATATGCGGCGATGGATCATCCGGTGCTCAAATCCTTCATGCGCGAGCGCCAGCGGCAATGGGGTTCTCCTGCGCAGACCCTTGACCTGCCTTAGCGATCAACCATTCTTGGACTAAACAGCCAGGGTCGGGCAGGAGGTTCCACAGAAACGCCTTATTGCAAATCCTCGACCGAAACCCAGCCGCTGGTGCCGGAACTGTCTGTTGCTTCGATAAACGGGCCACCCCTCTTGCTGGCGGGCGAGCTGTCACCTACAGCGGCGGGGCAAAGGGTTGAATCGGTCCGCTTCCGGCGGTCCAGTCCGCCTGTCTGCGGCAAAATACATGCCGCAAATCAGTCATGATTTCGGAGAATGCACGTGACTATGGATGAGCTGGGCAGCGATGCGCTGAAGCGTATTGAGGCTACTGATAATGGCGCCGGGCTGGAGGCGCTGCGGGTTGAATATCTTGGTAAGCAAGGTTCAATTTCTGCCTTGCTCAAAACTCTGGGGAAGATGACTCCTGAAGAGCGGCAGAATGAAGGCCCGAAGATTCAGGGGCTGCGCCAGAAGGTGAGTGATGCACTGGCGGCCCGCAAGACTATTCTGGACCATGCCGCACTTGAAGCGCAACTGGCTTCGGAGACACTTGACCTGACATTGCCGGCACCTGATGCCCCACGAGGAACAGTGCATCCGGTCAGCCAGGTGATGGATGAACTGGCAGAGATATTTGCCGATATGGGATTTGCTGTCGCTACCGGACCGGAAATCGAGGATGACTGGCATAATTTTACCGCGCTCAATATGCCGGAAAGTCACCCGGCACGGGCCATGCACGACACGTTTTATTTTGGCGATGACCAGCGCAATACAGATGGCAATCGAATGCTTTTGCGCACCCACACCAGCCCTGTCCAGATCCGGGCCATGCAGGCTCAGGGAGCGCCGCTGCGCATTATTGCGCCGGGCAGGGTTTACAGATCGGACAGCGATGCCACCCACCCACCCATGTTCCATCAGGTGGAAGGGCTGGTGATCGACAAGGGGATCACTCTTGGTCATCTGAAATGGACTCTGGAAACCTTCCTCAAGGCATTTTTTGAACGGGACGATATCGTTTTGCGTCTGCGGCCAAGCTATTTCCCTTTTACCGAGCCGAGCATCGAGGTGGATGTCGGTTTTGCGGTCGAAAAAGGTCCGGATGGAAAAGGCAGGCGGGTTCTGGGGGGCAGCGGTGATGCTGAAGGCCATGGCTGGATGGAATTGCTGGGAAGCGGCATGGTCAATGCCCGTGTTCTGGAATTTGCAGGTCTTGATCCGGCGCAGTGGCAGGGTTTTGCCTTTGGGGTCGGTGTCGATCGTCTCGCCATGCTCAAATACGGTATGGATGATTTACGCGCCTTCTTTGATGGCGATGTCCGCTGGCTGGACCATTATGGTTTTTCGGCCTTTGACCAGCCTACGTTATCCGCCGGCACAGGAGCACGCGCATGAAGTTCTCTCTGGAATGGTTGCGCTATTTCCTTGAAACCGAAGCATCTGCTGCCGAAATTTCCGAACGTCTGAACGCGATTGGTATCGAGGTTGAAGAGCTTGTTGATCCGGCAGAGGAACTGGCAGGATTTTGTGTAGCCGAGGTGCTGACTGCGTCGCCCCACCCCGATGCCGACAAATTACAGGTTCTGACGGTTGATGCCGGTGATGGCGCTGGTCTGCAGATTGTATGCGGTGCCCCCAATGCACGGGCGGGGATGAAAGGCGTTCTCGGCCTGCCCGGCGCAGTGGTTCCGGCCAACGGGATGCAGCTTCGCAAGAGTGCGATCCGCGGTGTGGAAAGCAACGGCATGATGTGCTCGACCCGCGAAATGGGGATGGGCGAGGATCATGAAGGCATTATCGAGCTTCCCGCAGATAGTCCGGTCGGGATGTCCTTTGCACAATATAGCGGTGCCTCTCCGGTGTTTGATGTGGCAATTACACCCAATCGCCCTGACTGCATGGGGGTGATGGGTATTGCCCGTGACCTTTGCGCCGCAGGGCTGGGCACGTTCAAACCCGTCGCAATACCCGAAATTCCGGCGGGCTTTGCCTGTCCGGTAGAAATCCGCACCGATGACCCGGAAGGGTGCCCCGCTTTTTATGGCCGCGTCATTCGCGGAGTAAAAAACGGCCCGTCGCCCGAATGGATGCAGCGCCGCCTGGTTGCAGCAGGGCAGCGCCCGATTTCAGCACTGGTCGATATTACCAATTATGTGATGCTGGCCTTTGGACGGCCTGCCCATGCCTATGACCTTGCCAGATTGCAGGGTGCCGTGGTTGCCCGGCGCGCGCAGGATGGGGAGCAGGTGCTGGCGCTGAATGAAAAAACCTACACGCTTGATTCCTCCATGACCGTGATTGCCGATGATACAGGCGTTCATGATATTGCCGGAATTATGGGCGGCGAGAATTCGGGCTGTTCAGAAGACACGACAGATGTATTGCTGGAAATCGCATGGTTTGATCCTGACCGTATCGGGATGACAGGCCGCACTCTGGGTCTCGCATCAGATGCGCGCACCCGCTTTGAACGGGGTGTTGATCCAGCCTTTCTCGATGATGGACTGGCCATTCTGACCGAACTGATATTGCGCTTTTGCGGGGGTGAGGCATCGGAAGTGGTCCGTGCGGGCAGCCCGCCATCCGAACCGAATATTATTGCCTTTGACCCCGGACTGACTGAACGCCTTGGCGGTGTTCAGGTGACGGAAGAAGCCCAGCGTGCGATTCTGGTATCACTGGATTTTTCTGTCTCGGATGACTGGCAGGTGACGTGCCCTCTGCGACGCAATGATATTGAAGGTCCGGCTGATCTGGTAGAGGAAGTGGTCCGGATATACGGGCTGGACAAGGTGGAAAGCGTTGCTCTTTCGCGCCATGATGGTGTGGCCCGCCCTACGGCAACTCCGCAACAGGTGACAGAACGCAAACTGCGCCGCTCTGCTGCTGCCAGCGGGCTGCATGAAGCGGTCACCTGGTCTTTCATCTCCGCAAGTGAAGCGGCAACAGTAGGCGGCGGGCACTGGATACTCGACAATCCGATCAGCGAGGACATGAAGGTTATGCGGCCTTCACTGCTGCCGGGTTTGCTGTCTGCAGTGCAGCGCAATCTTGATCGCGGCCTTCCCGGTGTGCGCCTGTTTGAAATCGGGCGGCGTTATCTGGCTGATGGTGAGCACCCCTCGCTGGCTGGTGTATTGGCGGGGGACAAGACTCCCCGATCGTGGCAAAATGGCAAAGCACAGGGTTTTGATGCCTATGATGCCAAGGCGCTATGTGAGGCTTTGCTGAATGTGGCCGGTGCCCCGGTGGACAAGCTGATGGTGATGGGAGATGCCGGGGATTTCTATCATCCCGGCCAGTCTGCCACATTACGGCTGGGGCCAAAAAATGTCCTTGCCAGCTTTGGCATGGTTCATCCCAACACACTGAAAGCCTATGACATAGACGGGCCGGTTGCAGTGTTTGGTATCCATCTGGATGCGATACCGCCCAGGAAAGGGGCGGCGTCCTTTGCCCGCACGGCTTACAGCCCGCCCGCGCTGCAATCCGTGATGCGTGATTTTGCCTTTCTGGTTGATGCAACATTGCCTGCCGGTGACTTGTTGCGTGTCGTCAAGGGGGCGGACAAGGCGAATATTACTGAAGCTCGCATTTTTGATGATTTTCGCGGGCAGGGTGTGCCTGAAGGCAAAAAATCCCTTGCCGTTGAAGTGATTTTGCAGCCGGGTGATAAAAGCTACACGGATGAAGATCTCAAGGCGATTTCCACCGGAATTGTGACGGCTGCGACAAAACTTGGCGCGGAACTGCGCGGTTAACAGGCCCTGACCATAAGAATATGACTTCCAATCGTAGAACCTTCGCGATTATCTCGCATCCTGACGCGGGCAAGACGACCTTGACCGAAAAGCTCCTGCTGCAAGGCGGGGCGATCCATCTTGCCGGAGAGGTCAAGGCACGCGGTGCTGCGCGGCGCGCCCGCTCGGACTGGATGAAGATTGAGCAGCAGCGGGGCATTTCCGTAACGTCCAGCGTGATGACTTTTGAGCGCGACGGGGTGACTTTCAACCTGCTGGATACGCCGGGCCATGATGACTTCTCCGAAGATACCTATCGCACACTGACCGCGGTTGATTCGGCGATCATGGTTATTGATGCAGCCAAGGGGATAGAGCCACAAACCCGGAAATTATTTGAAGTCTGCCGCTTGCGCTCGGTTCCGATTATTACCTTTATCAACAAGGTGGACCGTGAAGGCAAAAGCGGGTTTGAATTGCTGGACGAGGTAGCGGATACTCTGGCGCTGGATGTCAGTCCGCAAAGCTGGCCGGTTGGCATGGGCGGAACCTTTGAAGGCGTGCTGGATTTTGCCAGCGGTGCGCTGAGTCGCCCCGAAGGACCGGGCAAGGAATATCTCGGAACGCGTGACGAGGCGCCGGTTCTGCCGGATCAGGCGAAAGATGAAGCTGAACTGGCCCATGCAGGCTACCCGGCATTTGATCTGGATGCCTATCGCAATGGAGATTTGACACCGGTTTATTTCGGCTCCGCGTTGAAGAATTTTGGCGTGACCGAACTGATTGATGCGATTTCCGATTACGCCCCGCCTCCGCGGCCCCAGCCGGCTGAAGGGGGTGAGATCAGCCCTGACAGGGATGAGGTCAGCGGTTTTATCTTCAAGGTGCAGGCCAATATGGACCCGCAGCACCGGGACAGGATTGCCTTTATGCGCATGGTGTCAGGCACTTTCAAACGGGGCATGAAGCTGACGCCTTCAGGCCTTGGCAAGCCGGTTGCCATTCATTCACCCATCCTGTTTTTTGCGCAGGATCGTGAAATTGCCGAAACTGCAGAAGCGGGCGACATTATCGGTATTCCCAATCATGGCACCTTGCGCGTGGGTGATAGCCTGTCAGAGAAAAACGACGTTCGCTTTACCGGCCTGCCCAATTTTGCGCCCGAAATCCTGCGCCGGATTGTGCTGAAAGACCCCACCAAGACCAAGCAATTGCGCAAGGCACTGGATGATCTGTCAGAAGAAGGCGTGATTCAGGTCTTTTACCCCGAAATTGGCGCACAGTGGATTATCGGTGTGGTTGGCCAGTTGCAGCTCGATGTGCTGGTGAGCCGTCTTTCGGCAGAATACAAGGTGGAGGCCGGGCTTGAAGCGGCGCCTTTTGCAATGGCGCGCTGGCTGAAGGGCAGCGAGGCGGCGCTACAGGCTTTTGAAGGGATCAACCGCGCCAATCTGGCGCGTGATCGTGACGGTGATCCGGTTTTTCTGGCCAAATCCCCGTGGGATGTCGGTTATCAGCAGGAAAAGAACCCGGATCTTGTGTTTTCCGCCACCAAGGAGCGGTAGGACAATCAGCCACAGTCCCTGATATGACCGGATGATTGAGGAAAAATGGCATGAATAGAAACACTATCTTGCCGTCCGGGCATTTGCCTTGCAACATGGGGGCATGATTCCGGCTGGCCCTACGACGCAACGCTATTTTTCCCAACGCCTTCGGCTGCAATATGTTGACTGGGGCAATCATGACAAACCGCCGCTTTTGCTCGTTCATGGCGGACGGGATCATAGCCGTAGCTGGGACTGGACAGCGCGCGCCCTGTGTCAGGACTGGCACGTTATTGCCATGGATCACCGCGGCCATGGCGATAGCGAATGGGTCAGTGATGGCAATTACCTTGTCTCGGACATGGTGTATGATCTGGCCCAGCTCGTGCATCAGCGGATGCTTGCTCCGGTTACGATTGTGGCCCATTCCCTGGGGGGCGGAGTCAGCCTGGGTTTTGCCGGAGCATTTCCCGATCAGGTGCGCAAAATGGTGGCGATTGAACCATGGGGGCTTTCACCGGAAATGGCACCGGACAGGGGCCAGAAATCCTACCCTGAACGGATCAGGCACTGGGTGGAGGCAAAGCGTAATGGCGCATCCAGACTGCCGACACGCTATACCTCGATTGAGGAGGCGCTTGCCCGTATGCAGGAGGTCAACCATTTTCTGAGTGATGAGCAGGCATTGCACCTTACCATTCATGGCGTAAACCAGAATGAGGATGGAACCTATAGCTGGAAATTTGATCCGGGCCTGTATACCCAGCCGGTCGATCCGACTGACCATGCCATGTTCCAGCAATTATGGCAGTCGGTCACATGCCCGCTTATGCTGCTCTATGGCGCAAACAGTTTTGTGACGAATCCACAGAAAACAGGCTGGATTGACTACTTGCCCGATGCGCAGATGGTTGAGTTTGAACATGCCGGGCACTGGCTGCATCATGACCAGTTTGCCCGGTTTATTTCTGTCCTCAAGGGTTTCCTCTGATGAATCGGAGTCTCCGGCTCCCTGCTGAATGAGGTCTGATGGTGACTATTCGTTTCGCCAGTTACAATATTCACAAGGCGGTCGGCACGGATGGACGGCGTGACGGGGAAAGAATCATTGCGGTCCTGCGTGAAATCAACGCCGACATAATCGCCTTGCAGGAGGCGGATCGCCGGCTGGGGGACAGGGCCAGTGTCCTGTCGCGTGCGGGCCTTGATGATACACAGTGGCGCCCGCTGGATGTGGCCGTACGGCCGCGCAGTCTGGGCTGGCACGGTAATGCGCTTCTGGTGCGTCGCGATATTGAATGTGTGGATTCCGGTCCGATGCATCTTCCCGTAATGGAGCCGCGTGGTGCGGTTCGCGCTATTCTGGATGTCGGGGGGCAGAAGATTTGTATCATCGGTGCGCATCTTGATTTGTCGGGTTTGCGCCGCAGGGACCAGATCCGCGCAATTCTGAATCAGCGTGAAGATGATGCCGGTCAAATACCCTTTGTCCTGATGGGAGATTTCAATCAGTGGACCCGGCGCGGTGCCATGCGCGAATTTGACGAAGGGTGGCATGTCATTACGCCGGGAAGCAGCTTTCCCAGTCGCCGGCCTATTGCCACGCTGGACAGGATTGTTGCCTCGCAGGAATGGCACATACTGGATCATGGCGTTCATCACAGCGCCCTTGCGGTGCAGGCGTCAGATCATTTGCCGGTCTGGGCTGAACTTGGCCTGCCCAGTATTTAATCATAAGCCTAAAATTTAGGCAGTCATCATGTTGCGCTGCAACTAATGATCCTCGTTATAGCTGGAAATGCTTATATTTTACGGTTTGGCACGCAGGTTGCTTAACTCCTGATATGCCGGAACAGGTCCGGTGCAGAAGAGGGGCAACAGATGAAATTCATCATCGCCATCATCAAACCATTCAAACTCGACGATGTGCGCGAAGCATTGTCCGCAATTGGCGTGGCGGGCATGACAGTAACCGAGGTCAAGGGTTTTGGCCGACAGAAAGGTCAGACTGAAATCTATCGTGGCGCCGAATATGCCAGCAATATGCTGCCAAAAGTGCGGCTCGAAATTGCAACCACGACCGAACAGGCAGATCAGGTAGTCGAAACCATCAAGGAAGCAGCCAGCACCGATACGATCGGGGATGGCAAGATTTTCGTATTCGACCTGCAGGAAGCCGTGCGTATCCGCACAGGTGAATCCGGCACCACAGCCTTGTGAGCCGCTGCATCATGTCCAGAACATTCAAGACTATGTTCAAGAAAAGGAAACTTTCGATGAACCTCCCGTTCAAACGCGCCGCAACCATGCTGGGTGCGTCGGCCCTTCTGGCCATGCCGGTTGTGGCACAGGCCGCTGTGCCTGCTGCCGCGCCGGTTCCCAATCCGGGCAATAATGCCTGGATGATGACTGCCACCGTGCTGGTCATGCTGATGATCCTGCCGGGACTTGCCCTGTTTTATGGCGGTCTGACCCGTCAGAAGAACATGCTTTCCACCATGACACAAATTGGCGGTGTTGCGGCACTTGCCATGCTGCTCTGGGTTATGTGGGGCTATACCATGGCCTTTGGCGGCGAAGGAAACGCCTTCATTTCCAATTTCGACAAGCTGTTTCTGTCTGGAGTAACACCGGATAGCACGGCAGCGACATTCTCCGATGAAGTTATCTCCGAATATGTCTTTATCTGTTTCCAGATGACCTTTGCTGCCATTACGGCTGCGCTGGTTCTGGGCGCAACGGTAGAGCGGATGAAGTTTTCCGCAGTGATGGTGTTTGCCGCTATCTGGCTCACGATTGTCTATTTCCCGATGGCGCATATGGTCTGGTATGATGGCGGGGAAACCGGCACGAGCGGCCTGATGTTTGGCTGGGGTGCGCTGGATTTTGCCGGAGGCACCGTTGTTCATATCAATGCCGGTGTTTCGGCTCTGGTGGCCTGTCTGGTGCTGGGCAAGCGCAAGGGCTATCCGAGCGAACCCATGCCGCCGCACAGCCTGACACTGACCATGGTAGGCACAGGTCTGCTGTGGGTGGGCTGGTTCGGCTTCAATGCCGGCTCCGAACTTGAAGCCGATGGTTTTGCTGCTCTGGCGATGATCAACACGTTTGTTGCTACTGCTGCCGGTGGTCTGGCCTGGATGGTGGTGGAACGGCTTGCCGGTCACAAGGGGTCCGCGCTGGGCTTCTGTTCGGGTGTGATTGCCGGACTGGTGGCTGTAACCCCTGCTGCGGGTAATTCCGGCCCGTTCGGCGCGATCATGCTGGGCATTGTGTCCTCGGTGGTCTGCTACTTTGCCGTCGCCAAGCTGAAGCCTGCCCTGGGTTATGACGATTCGCTGGATGCCTTTGGCATTCACGGCGTTGGCGGCCTGGTGGGTGCGATCCTTACCGGTGTGGTCTATTCGCCTGTGCTGGGTGGTCCGGGTGATGCGGATTTTGTCATGGGCACCCAGGTCTGGATCCAGACGAAATCTGTCCTCGTGTCGATCTGCTGGGCCGGTATCGGTTCGTTGATCGCCATCTATATCGCCAAGCTTCTGACCGGACTTCGGGTTAGCCCGCAAGTCGAACAGGAAGGTCTTGATATCGGCGAGCACGGTGAAAGGGCATATAACTGATCACCAGACTGGTCATCTCGAATTGGGCCAGAGAAATTGGCCCAAAGAATTGGCCCAAAGAATTGGCCCAAAGAATTGGCCCAAAGAATTGGCAAGGCCGAACACCGAAATCTCCCCTCGGTCTTGCCAAACCATGTTCCTCCTGCGAACAACGACTATACAGGCCGGGGCGATTGCTCCGGCCTTTTTTTATTTTTAATTTTCATGATGGGGCACTGAAATTTTGACTTGAAGAATGAAGGGGACTCGTGATGAAGTTCATTATCTCTGTCATCAAATCCCATAAGCTTGATTCCGTGCGCGAGGCGCTGTCCGATATCGGTATCGTTGCCATGACAGTTAGCGAGATCAAGGGTTTCGGGCGCCAGAAGGGGCAGACCGAAATCTATCGCGGGTCGGAATATAGCGCCTCCTTTGTGCCCAAGGTGAAGCTGGAAATCGCAGTGGATGACACGCTTGCCGCTCGTGCCGTGGAAATTGTCCGGCAGGCGGCCCGGACCGAGACGATCGGGGACGGAAAGATCTTTGTTCTTGGGCTGGAAGGCGCCATGCGTGTGCGCACCGGGGAAACAGGGGATATCGCCCTGTAATGTCTCACCCGTCAGGATTGCAGGAAGGAGGCCTGCTCCGGCTTTTCATCCAACGCTCACGAATAGCGTCTGATGTGTCTCTGCTGCCATCATGGCTCCAGCCAGGCGGACGCCAGAGATAGGACAGTTTGTGCTTCCATGGTGCGTGCCAGAGATCTTGTGCAATTCCGGCCCATTCATGAAAAACTGCCCATAACAGGTTAAAACTGCCCAATTGTTTGACGATACCGTAATGGGCAGGCTCTGCTTCCTGCTCCGGCTGGAATGTGCCGAACATCCTGTCCCATATGATGAAGGTTCCGGCGTAGTTCCGGTCCAGATAGAGCGGGTTGGTGGCATGATGAATGCGGTGATGGCTGGGCGTGTTCATCACTGCCTCAAACCAGCGAGGCAGGCGGTTGATGGCTTCGGTGTGAATCCAGAACTGATAGATCAGGTTCACGCTGCCGCAAAAGGCAATCATTGCCGGGTGAAACCCGATCAGGGCCAGCGGCAGACGAAAGATGAAGGACAGCGCGATAAACCCCGTCCAGCTTTGTCGTAATGCGGTAGACAAATTATAATGCTGGCTGGAATGATGATTCACATGACTGGCCCAGAACCAGCGCACCCGATGGGCGGCGCGGTGGAAGATATAATAGGCCAGATCGTCAAGCACAAAGCAGGCTATCCAGGCCCACCATTGCCACCCGATGTCAAAAATGCGGTATGGGTAAATGGCCAGAAACAGGCTGCCAACCACACCAGCGGTAACCAATCCCGCAATGGTGCTGCCAAGGCCGAAGGACAGGGAAAGCAGCGTGTCGCGCGGCTCATAGGCGTCGGGATTTTGTTTTCTTGCCCATAGTATTTCTGCAAGCACCAGCAGAACAAAAGCGGGAATGGCGAAATCTACCGGGTTATAATCGGCTATCATGGTAGATCAGCAGACAAGATTGCGGAAACTGGCCGCCCATCTTTGTGCAGATGGCCCCAGATCGAGAGTGACCCGCCCGAAATGCGGGTCTGATGTTTCCAGCGTCAGAAAGTTTTGGTCCAGCCTTGCTCTGGCTGCACTGTCTATTATCCGCCCCGCGAAATGGGCGCCATGGCGCCGCAGCAGGAGGACTCTTCCCTTGTGATCGCGCAGGACGGCTGCATATCCGGCCCGGTCAAGGCCAGTTTCAACCGCCTGAAAACCCGGAAAGGCAATATCGGCCAGTTCGCGGGCATGTTCTGTATCGCGAATCCGTTCCCCCCGACCCAGATCAAGCCATGCCGTCAGGCCTGCCAGCAGGGCAATTGCGATGATTGATCCGACCAGGACCAGCACGCGAATCCCTGTATCATCCATGATTATGCTTTTGCATTCGCCGCCAGCGCCTCCATGGCGGGATGAATGGAAGAGACATCATAACCGGCAGACCGGGCCGCTTCGGCAAGCTGAGCCGGATCATCCCCCATGGATGAGCGGGCCAGTGCCCATAACAGGGTGGAGCGTGTGCCTGAACGGCAATAACCCAGAACCTTGCCCTGTGCTCCGGCAAGGGCCTTTGCCAATTCTTCTACCTGCACTGCGCTGAAGCCGGCATGGGTTATCGGGATGGCCAGATAGTCCATCCCCTGTTTGCGGGCTTCCGCTTCTATCTCCGGGCCGGGAGTCTGGTCTTGCGCCTCGCCTTCGGGGCGATTGTTGATAATCAGGGTGACGCCGTCATTTCTCGCCGTTGCCAGATCGCCCGGCGAGATTTGCGGGCTGGCCAGCATGGTGTCTGACAGGATACGAAAATCGCTCATGCGGGTTCCTTTCTGGCACTGGCTGCATCGGTTGCGGCGCGTTTCAGGCGTCGGTTACGTTGCAGCATATTGAGCATTTCGACTCCCACGGAAAAGCCCATGGCGGCATAGATATAACCCTTGGGCACATGGAAGCCAAAGCCGTCGGCAATCAGGACAAGGCCAATCATCACGAGGAAGGACAGGGCGAGCATAACCAGCGAGGGGTTGTGCTCGATAAACCGTGCCAGCGGGTCTGCCGCGACCAGCATGATCCCTACTGTGATAACAACGGCTGCCACCATGATCGGGATTTCATCGGTCATGCCTACAGCGGTCAGAATCGAATCGATCGAGAATACGAGATCAAGCGCTATGATCTGGGCAATGGCAGCACTGAAAGTAATTTGCGCAACGCCCTTGTCCTTGTCGAGCATGTCGCCGGATTGTCCTTCCGGGTCCATATTGTGATGAATTTCTGTCGTGGCTTTCCAGAGAAGAAACAGTCCGCCCGCAATCAGAATCAGATCTCGTCCGGAAAATGCTGTTTCAAATCCTGGCTCGCCATGTGGCCCCGGTGCGCCTTCTATTCCCAGATCGAACAAGGGGGTCTGGAGGGTGACCAGCCACCCGATCAGCAGAAGCAGGCCAATGCGCATGATCAGCGCCAGGCTAAGGCCAACCCGTCGGGCAAGCTGTTGTTGTTCCTTGGGAAGTTTGTTCGACAGGATGGCGATAAACACCAGATTGTCGATCCCCAGAACGACTTCAAGGATAATCAGGGTGAAGAGCGCGGCCCAGGCAGCCGGATCGCTGAGCAATGAAACAAGATCCATGGCAGGGGCTTTGCCCAAGCCCGACCTGCTTGGCAAGCAGATATGGCAGGTCGGGTGGCAGCTATAGAATGATGGTAAATTCTCTTGATATCTGTTATACAGTTGACGTAAATTGATGCGAGACATGATTGAGGGACGCCACACAATATAATCATTCGCCAATCCGTATTTATACGCTATGATAAATGCGAGATTGCACAGGACGGGATTATTTCGTATCCTTGTCGTTTCGGTGTGATGCGCTCCGCCCTCGCATCGGATGGTATTTCAGGGCGGATAGAGTTAAGGTATGAGCGAGATTTTTTATGGGATATGACAGAGGGCGTCGTCGCGGGCGGGACAAGCGCGATGGCTTCGGTGAAGATAGTTTTGATCCCTTTTCACAAAGTATGGATGCTTTTGCGCCACGTGAAGACCAGGGCGGTGGAGATCGTTTTGGCGGTGGCGGTCGCGGCTTTGGCGGCGGGCGTGGCAATGGCGGCAGCGGTGGCGGTTTCAACCGTATGCCCGCTCAGGTTGTCGGCACTGGCAAGGGAACGGTAAAGTTCTTCAACGGCCAGAAAGGCTTCGGCTTTATCCAGCAGGAAACGGGCGGAGAAGATGTCTTCGTCCATATCAGTGCGGTCGAACGTGCCGGGCTGGAGTCTCTGGCTGAAGGGCAGGAGCTTGAATTCAATCTGGTAGATCGCGGAGGCAAGGTCTCTGCGCAGGACATCCAGATTATTGGTGACGTTATTGTCGCTGAAAAGCGGGAGGAAGCCCCCCGGCGTGAACTGACAGGGGACAAGGCAACCGGAACGGTGAAGTTTTTCAACTTCAGCAAGGGTTTTGGTTTCCTTGTTCGTGATGACGGTGAACCGGACGCATTCGTGCATATCAGCGCGGTGGAGCGTTCCGGTCTTGACGGCATCAATGAAGGGGATCGTTACCAGTTTGATCTGGAAGTTGATCGACGAGGCAAGTTCTCGGCGGTCAACCTTGTGCCCGTTCAGGGCTGACCGGCTGCGCTTCTTCCGGGTTTGACCGGAAGAAGCATCCACAGTAAACGGTTGCAATGGCGACATCGAGGCTCGCAAGGCCTTGGCGTCGCCATTTGTATTTTTCGTCATTTATATTTTCCCTGATTTTATTTGCAGGATTTTTGCCATGTCCATTAGCCCGCTAATGCCCGTTTATCCCCGGTGTGGTGTGCGGCCGGTGCGAGGAGAGCATTGCCATCTGATTGATGAGGATGGCACGCGCTATCTCGATTTTGCCAGTGGCATTGCGGTGAATGCTCTGGGTCACTCTCATGAGGGTCTGATTTCCGCGATCCAGAAACAGGCAGCTACCCTGATGCATGTCTCAAACCTGTATGGCAGCCCGCAGGGAGAGGCATTGGCAGAGCGTCTGGTGCGCAACAGTTTTGCTGATACGGTGTTTTTCACCAATTCCGGCGCAGAGGCGGTGGAAGCGGCAATCAAGACAGCGCGCGCCTATCACCAGTCTGCCGGCAATAATGACCGGCATGAACTGATTACCTTTTTTAACGCTTTTCATGGGCGCACCATGGCCACTATCAGCGCCTCCAATCAGGAGAAGATGCATCATGGTTTCCGTCCTTTGCTGCCGGGTTTCAAATATGCTGCATTTGATGATCTGGAAGCAGCCAAAGCTCTGATCGGACCGAAAACCGCCGGATTTCTGGTTGAGCCTATTCAGGGGGAAGGCGGCATCCGGCCAGCAAGTGAAGCGTTTTTGTCTGGCCTGCGCGCATTGGCCGACGAGCATGATCTGATGCTGGTCCTTGATGAAGTGCAATGCGGCATGGCGCGCACGGGCAAACTGTTTGCCCATGAGCATTACGGTATCGAACCGGATATTCTCGCCTCGGCCAAGGGCATTGGCGGCGGATTCCCGCTTGGTGCGTGTCTGGCAACGGAAAAGGCTGCGCGCGGCATGGGGTTTGGCAGCCACGGGTCAACCTATGGCGGCAACCCGCTGGCTATGGCCGCAGGCATGGCCGTGCTGGATGCCATGCTGGAAGATGGCTTTCTGGAAGAGGTGGAAGCAAAAGGCGACCGGCTCCGCTCGCGTCTGGAACAGTTTATCGGCAATTACCCCGGCCTGTTTGAACTTGTGCGCGGCAAGGGGCTGATGCTGGGTCTGAAGATGAAGGTCGAAAGCCGGCCACTCTATGTCCATTTGCGCGATAATCACCAATTGCTGACCGTGGCCGCAGGCGACAACACGCTGCGTATCCTTCCGCCGCTGGTTATTGGCGATGCCGAAATTGACGAGTTTTTTGAAAAACTGTCCGCCGGTTGTGCAGATTTCGTTGTGCCGGAGGGAACATAATGAGCAAGCGGGACTTTCTCGATCTGGCAGATGCCGGGGGTAATGCCATTGCCGCAATGATCAATGATGCGCAGGACCGCAAGGCAGCACGTTCTGGCTGGCCCAAAGGACGGGCCGATGCGGATGCTCCGCTTTCCGGACATGTTCTGGCGATGATCTTTGAAAAGAACTCTACCCGGACGCGGGTGAGCTTCGATATGGCGATGCGTCAGCTTGGCGGCAGTGCCTTTGTGCTGGAATCAGGCACCAGCCAGATGGGGCGGGGTGAATCTATTGCTGATACTGCCCGTGTTCTCAGCCGTATGGCAGATGCGATCATGATCCGCACTGATGATCATGCCAAGATCGAGGAAATGGCCCGTCATGCCAGCGTTCCGGTCATTAACGGCCTGACGGACAAATCCCACCCTTGCCAGATTGTTGCCGACCTTCTGACAATCATAGAGCATGGCAAGGCTTTGCCCGGTCTGGAAGTGGCCTGGCTGGGTGATGGCAATAATGTCCTCCACTCTTTTCTTGAGGCTGCTGCCTTGATGAAATTCAACATGCGTATCGGCGTGCCGGAAGGGTATGAGCCTGATGATACCTTTGTCGATATGGCACGCACTGCCGGTTGCGAGGTAACGCTTACCCGTGATGCGGCTGAAGCGGCGCATAATGCGGATGTTGTCGTTACCGATACCTGGGTGTCCATGGGGCAGGATCATGCGCAGGCCAAGCTCGCCGCGATGGAGCCTTACCGGGTGGATGCAGCCCTGATGGCCAAAGCCAGACCGGATGCGATATTCCTGCATTGCCTGCCGGCCCATGTCGGCGATGAGGTGAGCGAAGAGGTTTTTGAAGGCCCGCAATCGGTGGTTTTTGACGAGGCGGAAAATCGTATTCATGCCCAGAAATCCGTGCTTTTATGGTGTCTTGGGGCGTTGCAGGGTTAAAGCTCCGGTTACAAGCGGGTTCCCAATTGCATTTCACCCACCATATTGCATCTCATGATTGATATGGATGAAACCTATTCTGACAAGGTGCTGGGCTTTACGGTCCCGTCTCGCCATACAAGGGGGCGTGTCGTCCGGCTTGATCGGGTGGTGGACGAGATATTATCTGCGCATCAATATCCCCGGCCTGTCAAATCCCTTCTGGCCGAGGCACTTGTCCTCACCGCTTTGACAGGCAGTTTGCTGAAAGGGGAGGGCGATCAGCTCACCATGCAGGCGCAAACCGAAGGCGGTATTGTGAAGCTTCTGGTGTGTGATTACCGGGATGGTGAGCTGCGTGGTTATGTGGATTTTGACGCCGGGCGTCTGGCCGGGGTTGGTGCCAATCCATCGCTCTACTCCCTGTTCGGGAAGGGCTATCTGGCGCTGACATTCGATGTTGCAGCCAATGAAGGCCGCTATCAGGGTGTGGTCCCGCTTGAAGGGGAATCACTCAGCGATGCCTGTGAAACATATTTCCGGCAATCAGAGCAGGTGCCGACCCTGATTCGGGTAGGCATACGGGATACCGGACAGGATTCAGGGCAGGATTCAGGGCATGGCTGTATAGCAGGCGGGCTTCTGGTCCAGTATCTGCCTGAAGGCGAAGAAGGAAAAGAGCGTCTGCATGTGCGCGACGATGATCCTGAATGGGAACATGTCCGTGTTCTGACCGGATCTGTCCGGCATGAAGAACTGGTGGATCAGACACTTTCGCTCGATGCCCTGATCTGGCGTCTGCTTCACGAAGAACAGGAAATTCGCGTTTATCCCGGTTTGGTGCTATCACGTGGATGTCGTTGTACACAGGACCATTTTCGCACGGTTCTGAGCCGTTTTCCACCCGATGAGCTGGAAGACATGCGCGATGAGGATGGCACGATTCCGGTTGATTGTGCTTTTTGTTCGCGGATTCATCCGATAGAGATATGAATCAGTTCATCGCACGTAAACACCACTCTGCCTTAAGATAGGGCAGAGTGTAACATTGGAATAGCCTGTTCGGGCTGGAGTAAAGAAATGCTGGGTTCAAACATGACAAAGACTGCCGGGAAGGCGTCGCTGGCCGGCGCGGTGGCCATCGGGATGTTTGCGCCTGTCTTTGCCCAGGCACCGGCAATGCAGATGCTGTCCGGCCTGCAGAAAGGACAGTGGGAACTGCGTTTTCGTGGAAGTGAACCGGCGCGCAAAATCTGCGTTCGCAATGGGCAGGAACTGATCCAGATTGCGCATCGCGAAGCGGGGTGCAGCCGTTATGTCGTGGAAGACAGCCCGCAGGCGGTGACCGTGCAATATACCTGCAAAGGCAATGGCTATGGCCGCACGGCCATTCGCAAGGAAACGGGTCGGCTGGTCCAGATCCAGAGCCAGGGGATTGCCGGTGACAGGCCCTTTCAGTTTACGGCTGAAGGGCGTTATGTCGGGCAGTGTAGCTGACCATACCCCATGAAAGATCATAATTCGGGCCGCAAGGCTGTTGTGCTCCTGTCCGGCGGGCTGGATTCCATGGTTAGCGCCGCTATTGCTCGCGAGCAGGGGTTTGATGTCCACGCGCTTTCCATTGATTACAATCAGCGCCATCGTCGGGAACTTGAAGCGGCCAAAGTCATTGCAGGACATATCGGGGTTTCACGCCATGTCGAGCTTGCTCTTGATTTGCGGGTGTTTGGGGGGTCTGCCCTGACCGCCGATATTGATGTGCCGAAAAACGGCGTGGGCGAGGACGGGGAGATTCCGGTTACCTATGTTCCTGCGCGCAATCTGGTGTTCTTGTCACTGACAACCGCATTTGCTGAAAGTTGCGGAGCGCAGGATATATTTATCGGCGTCAATGCCCTCGATTATTCCGGCTATCCTGATTGTCGGCCTGAATTTATCGCGAGTTTCCAGCAAACTGCCAATCTGGCAACCAGGGCCGGGGTGAACGGATCGGATTTCCAGATTCATGCTCCCCTGCAATATATGAGCAAGGCGGACATTGCGCGCGAAACCGCGCGTCTGGGGCTTGACCCGGCCATGAGCTGGTCCTGCTATGACCCGACCCCGCAAGGCATGGCGTGCGGGGCGTGTGATAGCTGCCGGTTGCGCCGCAAGGGATTTGCCGATGCAGGAATTGTCGATACCACGCCCTATGCACCATCCCGGAATTGCTAGAGTGTGATGACAAAAAATCACACGACAACAAAAGTATAAAGAGCGGGATGTGATTCTGTTAGTGGGAATGGCACAATTGTCTTATATGCCCAGCCTGAATTGACTTGCTATTCCATTGGAATGACCGCAATCGCGTTTGGCAATGGAAAAGCCGCCATTCTGGAAGCGACGACAGTTCCGGACGTTTCATCGCTGCGTTTCCAACCCTATAGAGGTCGTAGCCATCAGTGTTGGCTACGAAGGGATGGGACATGACAAAGCTCGATCTAAAGAAGAAATATCGCGACTTGTTCAACCCTCCGATCCGCGATTTCGTAGAGGTGCAGCCTCCAAAGATGTCGTTTGTGAAAATAGACGGCGAAGGCGATCCAAATACTGCTGCTCCCTATCGAGCGGGAATCGAATGGTTGTATAGTGTGAGCTATGCGATGAAATTTGCAGCCAAAAGCAGGTTGGCAAGTGACTATGTGGTGCCCCCTCTCGAAGCATTGTGGTGGTCAGACGATCCGGGCACCTTTGTACGTCGAGAGAAGGATCGTTGGCAGTGGACTATCATGATCATGGCACCTGATTTCGTCACCGATGCGCTTTTCGAAGATGCGGTTGCCAAGACGCTGCTCAAGCGGGACGACCGTCCGTCTTCCCTTCGGTTCGAGTCCTTTGCCGAAGGTCGATCACTGCAAATCATGCACATTGGCAGCTACGACGACGAAGGCCCAACATTACAGCGCCTACACGATGAAATAATGCCCGCACTGGGCGTCACGTTCGATGGTCCCCATCACGAAGTATATCTGAACGACCCGCGCAAAATCGCTCCGTCCAAGCTCAATACTATTCTGCGACAACCAATCCGAGACCTTTGAATCGCGCAACGGCAGCTTTGGCCATTTTTGATCCAAAAGGTGCCACTCTGCTCCCCACCCCTCTTCGGTCATTCCGGCATTGCGATGAATCACCTTTAACCGGACGGAACAGCCAATCTGGCTGGAATCTGTAATTCTGTTATATGTCATCCCGCTCTGGAAAACAAAGCAATACAGCATTGCAAATGGTTCAACCATTTTTTGCGATGCAATAAAGCGTTTTCAGGCAGGTTCCCTGACCGTGGCAGCAATAACATCAAGCACGGAAGCGTCTTCTATGGTCGCGGGAATGGTATAGTCTTCGCCATCGACAATCTTGCGCAAGACATTGCGCAGGATCTTGCCTGAACGTGTCTTGGGCAAAGCCTGAATCAGATAAACCCGCTTCAATGCTGCCACCGCGCCAAGCTCACCGCGCACTGCGGCAATGATTTGCTCCATCATCTCATCGCCACCTTTTGCACCTGCTCTTGCCACAGCAAAGGCGACCGGAATCATACCCTTGATATTGTCCTGTGCGCCGATCACCGCCGCTTCGGCGACTCCATCCTGCGCGGCAACAATCTGCTCCATCTGACCTGTTGACAGACGGTGGCCAGCGACATTGATGATGTCATCCGTGCGTCCCATAATATTGATGAAGCCATCAGCGTCGATATGGCCCGCATCTCCGGTTTCATAATAGCCGGGATAGGCACCAAAATTCTTTTCATAGGCGGCGTGATTATTCCACAGCGTCCGGAATGCGCCCGGTGCGAGTGGTTCCCTGATGACGATCGCGCCGCTTTCTCCGTCGGGCAGGGGGCTGCCATCCTCTCCCAGAACCGCAAACTGATAGCCGGGAACAGGAAAACCGGCGCTGCCCGGCCTGCGGCGCATATCACCAAGGCCAAAGCAGGTTGCAATTGCAGGCCATCCCAGCTCTGTCTGCCACCAGTGGTCTATCACGGGCAGACCCGATTTTTCTTCAAGCCAGTGGATGGTGTCAGGGTCGGCCCTTTCGCCCGCGAGAAAAATGACTTCCAGATTTCCGGTGCCGATCTGTGCAAGAAATCCGGCATCGGGATCTTCCTTGCGGATGGCCCTGATGGCAGTCGGAGCGGTGAAAAAACATTTCACATTATGCCGGGTCATGACTCTCCAGAATGTACCGGGATCAGGTGTGCCCACCGGCTTGCCTTCGAACATGATCGTCGTTGCTCCGACCAGCAACGGAGCATAGACAATATAGCTATGACCAACGACCCATCCGATATCGGACGCGGCCCAGAACACGTCTCCTGCCCCAACGCCATAGATATGGGTCATTGACCAGGCGAGCGCCACTGCATGGCCGCCATTTTCGCGGACCACGCCCTTGGGAATGCCGGTTGTGCCTGAAGTATAGAGAATATAAAGCGGATCGCTGCTGGCCATTTCCGCGCAAGGCACATCCGGATCATTTTCTGCAGCAGATGCGAGCTCTTCCCAGTCGGAATCGCGCGGTTTTTCAAGCTCTGCCTGTGCCATTTCGCGCTGATAGACTACCAGATGGGGAATCTTGTGACTGGCAAGCTGGAGGGCCTCATCAACCAGAGGTTTATAGGCAATGGTCCGCCCGCCCTCTATCCCGCAAGAGGCCGTGAGCAACAATCCGGGAGCGGCGTCATCAATGCGCTTGGCCAGTTCAAGCGGTGCAAACCCGCCAAATACCACCGAATGAATAGCACCAATACGCGCGCAGGCCAGCATGGCGAACATGGCTTGCGGGATCATCGGCATATAGATCACCACCCTGTCACCCTTGCCAATGCCCAGACGCACCAGCATTTTGGTGACCCGGTTCACTTCATCAAGCAATTGCGCATAGGTCCAGCCTGTCTCGCTGCCGGTGACAGGGCTGACATGGATGAAAGCGGTCTGCTCGCCGCGTCCGGCCTCGATATGGCGATCAACGCAATTGTAGCAGGTGTTGAGGGTTCCGCCAGGATACCAGCCATTTTCCATGGTGTGGGCTGCATCGGGCTGCTTTGTCCAGTCGACAGACCGGGCCGCATCAAGCCAGAATTTTTCCGGGTTATCCACGCTTTCGCGCAATATCCGCTTATATTCCCGGTCGGTTCCTTCGCGCATCTTCTTTCCCCTCGGCCAGAGCAAAAACGGGTTGCATCCGTGGCCTGAAACTGTCTGGCCACGGATGCAGTATGGGTTGGTCCTGTTTACGCGTCGATATTGCGTTTGAAGGTTTCGGGCAGAAACAGGACACCTATCACGACGGTCAGGGCAGCCACAATAATCGGATACCACAGGCCGTAATAGATATTGCCTGTAGCTGCGACCATGGCAAACGCCGTGGTAGGCAGGAACCCGCCAAACCAGCCATTACCGATATGATAGGGCAATGACATCGAGGTGTAACGGATACGGCTGGGGAAGAGTTCAACCAGCAATGCGGCGATCGGTCCGTAAACCATCGTCACCAGAATGACGAGATAGGTCAGGATTGCGATGACCATGGGCTTGTTGATCTGGGCCGGATCGGCAAAGAGGATCTTCTTCGGAGCTTTCGGATCCTTGGCTGCTGCCGGATTGTCCTTCACCGGATACCCATCTGCCTGCAATGTAGCCATGACCTTGCCGCCAAAAGCCTTGATGGCAGCGGCCCGTTCATCGCCCGACAATTGCGTCGGATCCGGTGCAGTGATGAGATCATCGCCGATGGCTACACTTGCCACAGTTCCCGGAGGCGCTGCAACTACAGTGTAGCTGATAGCGTTCTTGGCGAGATAGGATTTGGCAATGTCACAGCTTTTGGTGTCGAACTTGTTTTTTCCGATCGGATCAAACTGAACCGAGCAGTCATTCTCATTGACCGTAAGTGTCACAGGTGCCGCTTCGCTGGCTCTGGACAGGGCCGGATTGGCAGCATTGGACAGGGCGTGAAATGCCGGGAAATAGGTCAGGGCTGCAAGCGCACACCCTGCCATGATGATCCATTTGCGTCCGATCCTGTCTGAAAGACCACCAAAGAAGATGAAAAACGGTGTGCCAATGGCCAGCGCAATGGCAATCATGATATTGGTTGTTGCGCCATCTACCAGCAGCATTTTTTCAAGGAAGAACATTGCGTAGAACTGGCCGGTATACCAGACCACGGCCTGACCGGCGACGGCACCAAACAGGGCAATCAGAACCAGTCTGAGATTACTCCATTCGCCAAAGGCTTCCTTGATCGGGGCCTTCGAGGTTTTGCCTTCTTCTTTCATCTTCTGGAAGACCGGGCTTTCAGCAAGCTGCAAGCGGATCCACATGGATACGGCCAGCAGGATCATGGACACCAGGAAAGGCACGCGCCATCCCCAGTCCTTGAACGCATCCTCGCCAATGATCGTGCGTGTGCCGATCACCACCAGCAGGGCTGCAAACAGGCCCAGCGTGGCAGTTGTCTGGATGAAGCTGGTATAAAGCCCGCGTTTGTTATTGGGGGCATGTTCGGCCACATAGGTAGCCGCTCCGCCATATTCCCCGCCCAGAGCCAGGCCCTGAACCAGACGCATGATTACCAGCATGATCGGCGCCGCGACCCCGATCGAGGCATAGGATGGCAGCAGGCCGACCACAAAAGTGGAAAGGCCCATCAGCCCCATGGTTACAAGAAACGTATATTTGCGGCCGACAAGATCACCAATGCGGCCAAAAACCAGCGCCCCGAATGGACGGACGGCAAACCCGGCAGCAAAGGCAGCCAGCGCAAAGATAAAACCGGTGGTTTCATCAACGCCAGAGAAAAACTGGGCTGAAATAATCGTGGCCAGCAGGCCGTATAGATAAAAATCATACCATTCAAAAACGGTTCCGAGTGATGAGGCCGTAATAACGAGCTTCTCACTCTGCGTTGCCGTATGATGCCTGGGCATGGAGGCAAGATCCTCCGTGGCTTCATTCAGGTTCATGACCCCTCTCCTTTTCTTTCAGATATTCAAACGAACAGGTTAGAAATTGTATTTTGCGGCAAATTCAACGCGGTCGAGCGTGCCCTTGTCACCACCTTCAACCTCACGAAAACCGTGACGATATTCGATGCCGAGATCGACATTCTTGACCGGAGAATAAAAGATGTTGCCCGCTACGCTCCACGCTGTCTTGTTCATGCCAAGTATCTGGGCAGCAGTCAGCGCATCCGAATAATCGACCTTCTGGAAACTGCCCATCACATTGGCGCGAATATTCTTCGCAAGTCCGACACGCAGTGCGCCCAGAACTGCGAGTTCATTGACGCGCTCAAGCTCAAGCGTGATCGGGTTGTAAACGGCATCGGGTGCAAAATTTATCCCGACATAGCGTCCGGCATTATGTCCGTAGGTCGTCATAAAGCGGATATCGCTGGTCTTGTCGGAGTTGAGGAAAATCTTGCCGGCGCCGCTAATGGCCCAGCCACTGGTTTTGGCAACGATACCCCCATTGGAGATTCTTACCTGTCGGCCAAGTGCTGCCAGTGAAAGTTCGGCTTGTGGAATGGTATAGGCAAACCGCGCGGCAAAGTCGGGCATGTGGTCATCGCCGTTTTCAATCAGCGCCGGGGTTCCGGCATTGGCTGTCGCCGCTTCGGGGTTTTCAGCCGAAATATGCAGGGTGAGCTGTTTGGAAAGCGGCGCGCTGTAACGGATCAGCGGTTGACGCACAAAGACTGTTCCCTCGGTCGCGCCGACGAAATCGGTGCTTTCAGGCAAGGCGCCGGGATATTGGAAGGTTGACCAGTCCTGTCCGAAAGTCCAGCGATCAACCTGCATATAGGCCCGGCGCAGGGCAAGGTTATAACCATTGGTTGTCCGCTGGGTGCCCTGGGTTCCTGTCGAAGTCTGGAAATCGGTTTCGACATAAGCCTTGACGCTGTGCCCTGCGATATCGGTTGCAAGGTTCATCCAGAGCCGTGTCTGTTTGGCGCTGAAATCTGTTACCCGGCTTGAAGGAGCGCCACCTACCGGAATTGTCTGGGGCAGATAAAAATCGCGTCCCAGGCTGTTATTGGCTGGCTCTCCATCAGAATAACGCGTGCTGTTGGCCGCCAGCTTGATAAAGCCACCGAGCTTGACGGTGGTTGATCCTACCTGCATCCCTTCAGCCTTGGGTGCCTCGGCTTTCGGAGCCGCTGCGAGGACGGTGGTCTTGTTTTCCACCACTGCGACGCGGGCTGCGGTTTGCTCGCTGGTTTGCCGGGCCTGCTGCGCTGCGGCTTCTGTTTGTGCCTGTGCCTGTCGCGCTTCGGCGAGTTCCGCGCGCAATTGCTGCATCTGTGCTTCGAGCTGCTGGAGGCGGGCCTCCATTTCGGTTGCGCTGCTACCCTTGGCCAATGCGGCCTGCGGACTGGCGATCATGGTGCTGGCCAGCAAAATGCCTGCCAGCGATATTCCTCCTCTGCGACTCATTATCCTCTCCTTGGAGCCCGGTTTATGTGTGGGCAGTGCATCATCGCGCAGCGCAGCGGGCGGGCACAGCCGGACAATGGTCGAGTATCCCGGACTTTGGTCGGGGGTTCCGTCGAGGCCTTGCGTCATCTATCCTGTCTCGCGAACAGTCGTGCCATGTGCCCGATGAGTCCTGACCCAAAGGTCATCATTGGCAATGACGAACAAGACTATTCTGGAGGAGAGGCGTAATGTCCGAGACAGTTTATCCCGTGTCGCAGCAATGGGAGAAAGAAGCCCGTATTGATAATGAGGGCTACCTTCGTGAGTATCAACGCTCACTTGATGACCCCGATGGCTTCTGGAGTGATCATGCACAACGGATCGACTGGATCAGGCCTTTTACCAAAGTAAAGAACACCTCATTTGATGAAGCCGGTTTCGGCATCAAATGGTTTGAGGACGGCACACTCAATCTTTCGGCCAATTGTCTTGACCGGCATCTTGCCGGACATGGCGATGAGATTGCGATCATCTGGGAGCCTGACGATCCATCTGATGCCGGGCGCAGTATCAGCTACCGCGAGCTTTATGAAGATGTCTGCCGCTTCGCCAACCTGCTAAAATCGCGCGGAGTCAGGAAAGGGGACAGGGTTACGATCTATCTGCCGATGGTGCCTGAGGCTGCCGTTGCAATGCTCGCCTGTGCGCGCATCGGTGCGATCCATTCAATCGTATTTGCCGGCTTTTCGCCCGATGCGCTGGCCGGGCGGATTACTGATTGCGACAGCACTATTGTGCTCACCGCCGATGAAGGCTTGCGCGGTGGCAAGAAAGTGCCTCTGAAAACCAATGTTGACGAAGCACTTGCATCGGTTCGCGGTGTTGAAACCGTTATTGTGCTTAAACGCACCGGCACCAGTGTTGCGATGAAGGAAGGGCGCGATCTTGACTGGGCCAGCGCGGCTGCCAGCCAGAGCAATGAATGCCCGCCCGAAGAAATGAATGCCGAAGATCCGCTGTTTATTCTTTACACTTCCGGCTCGACCGGGAAGCCCAAGGGCGTGCTTCATACCACGGGTGGATATTCGGTCTGGGCTGCGATCACCCATCAATATGTGTTCGATTACCATCCGGGGCAGATTTACTGGTGCGCCGCTGATATTGGCTGGGTGACCGGTCACAGCTATGTCGTTTACGGTCCGTTGATGAACCGGGCGACCACGGTGATGTTCGAAGGTGTCCCCAACTATCCCGATCCCTCACGTTTCTGGCAGGTAGTCGATAAATATAATGTCGACATTTTCTACGGTGCGCCCACGGCATTGCGCGCTCTGATGCGTGAAGGCGATGACTGGGTAAAGAAAACTTCGCGGCAGAGCCTGCGATTGCTTGGCTCGGTTGGTGAGCCAATCAACCCTGAAGCCTGGGAGTGGTATTACAATGTTGTCGGCGATAAACGCTGCCCGATTGTCGATACATGGTGGCAGACCGAAACCGGCGGAATCATGATAACCCCGCTCCCCGGTGCCACGGCATTGAAACCCGGATCTGCCACCCGTCCATTCTTTGGCGTCAGGCCAATGCTGGTTGATAGCGAAGGCACCCCGATCGAAGGTGCAGGCGATGGCTGTCTGACCATCACAGATTCATGGCCGGGTCAGATGCGCACTGTCTGGGGCGATGATGAACGCTTTTTCCAGACCTATTTCAGCACCTTCAAGGGATTGTATTTCACCGGAGATGGTTGCCACCGCGATGAAGATGGTTATTACTGGATCACGGGGCGGATTGATGATGTCATCAATGTTTCAGGCCATCGCATGGGCACTGCCGAAATTGAAAGCGCGCTGGTCGCCCACGAAAAAGTAGCCGAATCTGCCGTTGTCGGTATGCCGCATGATATTAAGGGTCAGGGCATTTACGCCTATGTCACTACCAATGCCAATATCGAACCTGACGAGGCCTTGCGTAAGGAACTGGTGCAATGGGTGCGGCAGGAAATCGGCCCGATTGCTACACCTGATATCATCCAGTTTGCGCCAGGCCTGCCCAAAACGCGTTCGGGCAAGATCATGCGACGCATCTTGCGCAAAATTGCCGAAAACGATGTGTCCAATCTCGGCGACATATCGACACTGGCCGATCCTTCGGTGGTTGATCATCTGCTCGAAAACCGGCCCCGACTTACGCAGGTCTGAATGAGCGGGGCGGGAACAGGCGAAGGGGCGGCAGTCCTTATAGCGGATGACCACCCGCTATTCCGGCAGGCACTGGCGCTGGCAGTGGGGAAGGTGGCCCCTTCGGCCAGGATTCTCGAAGCGGGAACCCTGGCCGGTGCAGTTTCTGCCGCTATTGATGCGGAGCAATTAATGCTGATCCTGCTTGACCTGAAAATGCCCGGCGCTGTCGGTTATTCGGGAATTGCCTTGCTCCATGCCGAGCATCCACAAGTGCCGATTCTTGTCGTTTCGAGTGCAGATGGCGCAGCAGCCCAGGACGAAGTGCGCAGCTTTGGCGCTGTAGGATTCTTGCGCAAGGATAGCCCGCTGGATGAGATCGAAGAAGCAATTGGCGCCGCCCTGTCCGGCCAAAGACCCGCGCGCAAACTGTCTGAACAGACTCTGACGCCTGAAGGAGATGTGCGCGACAAGGTCGCAAAACTTACCCCGACCGAGCTGAAGGTGCTGCTCGCTGTCATCCAGGGCCAGCTTAACAAGCAGATTGCATATGGGCTTGGCATCAGTGAAGCCACTGTCAAAGGGCATATGACAGCCATCATGCGCAAACTTGATGTTTCCAACCGCACACAGGCGGCACTGGTTGCGCGCTCTCTGGGACTGGATATCAGTCACTAGAGCGGGATGACATATGACAGAATCACATCCCGCTCTTTATACTTTTGTTGTCGTGTGATTTTTTGACAAAAACCGGTGCCCGTTTTTTGTCATCACACTCTAAAGCTTTTCAGGGAAGAGACTTTGGCGAGGAAGTTCTCGATACTGCGCGGCGATGCCGGTTTTGCAAGCCATTGCGCACCCAGTTTGCGGACTTCCGTTTCCAGCGCCTCATCACTCGAAGCGGTAATAACAAGCGCCGGAAGATCTGGCGCAAGTTCGCGCAAGGCATGAATCAACCTCACCCCGTCATCGCCGTGATCGAGCCGGTAATCGGCAATAACAGCGTCGATTTTATGCGCATGGGGCAGGGCCTCGTCAATGGAATGTGCTCCGACAGGGTGATGCCCCATTTTGCCAAGCAGGAGGCAGCTTGCATCGACAATCCGCCTGTCATTATCCACCACCAGCACGTTGAGGGGGCCGGAAGTGGGGGAGATCAGGTCATGGCGATCTGTCAGGGGCGTGATCATCATTGGTGCTGCGTCCTCCGCCGGAAGCGTGAGGCTGAAACGGCTTCCCTTGCCGGGCGCAGAAACCAGTTCAATTTCACTGCCCAGCAGACGGGCGAGGCGACGCGATAAGGCAAGGCCAAGCCCCAACCCTTCAACCTCAACCGTGCCGAGCCGGCTAAACTCGTCGAAAATTCCGGCCTGCTGATCTTTTTCTATGCCAACACCGCTGTCAATGACATCTATGCGCCACATCTGGCCGCGCTTTCTCACGCCTATAATGATTCCGCCATTTCTTGTGTAGCGTATGGCATTGGAGACAAGATTTTGCACAATCGATCGGAGCAGGCCAGGGTCGCTCAGCACAATTCCCGGAGCCGGGCCGAGAGTGAGCCGCAACCCTTTTTCCGTTGCCAGAGGGGTCAGCCGCTCGACAAGTTCTGTCAGGAAGGGGCCAAGCACGATCGGCTCAGGCCGTGCTTTTATTCCGCCCGCATCCAGTTTCGAGATATCAAGCAGGGCGCGCAGCAATTCTTCAGCAGCGATGATCGATTCATCAATCCGGTCAACCAGCGCGCTGCTTCCCCCCATGGTTTCGCGGCGCAAGGCAGCAGAGAACAGGCGCGCACTATGAAGCGGCTGTAAAAGGTCATGGCTCGCAGCGGCCAGAAAGCGTGTTTTCTCGCGGTCTGCCTTGGCAAGAAGCTCATTGGCGCTGGTCAGTTCCCTTGTCCGGTCTGCGACACGGGTTTCCAGTTCATCGAGAGTGCGTTCAAGCTCGTCGCGCGTTTCGGCTTCCTGCGTTATGTCAGTGAAGCTCATGACATAGCCTCCTTTGGGCATTGGCCCGCCGACAGTCTTGATAACCCGCCCATCGGCGCGCCGGCGTTCAAAACTGTGATTGAGCCCCACGCGTAAATGCTCGACCCTTTTGGCAACATGATGCTCGATATCGCCATCGCCAAAATCTCCGCGCCGCGCGTTATAGCGCAAAAGGTCAACCACGGGTGTCCCGACACGCACCATGCCGGGCGGATAATCAAACAGATCGAGATAGCGGCTGTTCCAGGCCACCAGATTAAGGTCGGCGTCAACAACGCTGATCCCCGCATCGATATTTTCAAAGGTTGATGCCAGAAGTTCTCTTGAAAACCGCAGGGATTGCCCGCCTTCATCAAGCAGCCGTGTGACTTCGGCAAGGCTCATGGTTCCGCCTGAAAGTGCCGAGGCCACCAGCGATCTTGCAGGCGATGCGCCGATTACCTTGGCAATCATTTCCTGCGCCCGCTGGGCGGAGCGGCGATCAACCTGTTCACCCGGTTTTCCTGTGCCAAGTTCCCGCTGGGTCTGTTCGCGTCCGACAAAACTGGCCACCAGATCAAACAGGCCCAGCTGATCTGATACGCGGCGTCCCGGCCTCACTATGCCGGGCAGGGCAGGGGCCTTGATCGTGCGCGCAGAGATGATTGCGAAGATAGCAAGATTGACACCCAGACTCCAGAATACGCCATGAACGATGGGGGTGGCCGATCCGATCCGGAACAGTTGCAGCGGATCAAGCGGAGTGTTGGCAAGTGCCGCGAGCCAGCCTTCGGGCAGAATCGGAGGCAGTGCCAGCGTATAGAGCCACAGCACAAGCCCCGCAGCAAGGCTGCCGCGTGCGGCGGGCGCATCGCGTCCCGGAGCAAACACGCCCAGAATAAAATGCGGCGTGAATTGTGCCATTGCGGCAAAGGCTATCAGCCCGATAGAGGCGAGCGAACGATTTTCGCCCAGCATACTGCCCCAGAGAAGCGCCAGGGCCATGATCGAGACAACCAGCAAACGGCGGATTGTCAGCACTCTTTTCCCGGCGGCTCCGGCGCGCAGCGCAAAATCGCCTCGCAGCAGGCTGGGGAGCACCAGGTCATTGGAAACCATAGTGGCAAGGGCTGTCGTATCGACAATCGCCATGGAAGCCGCCGCAGCAACTCCGCCCAGCAGCGCCAGTGCGGCAATGAACTGGCTGCCCGCACTCAGCGGCACTCCCAATACATAAACATCGGGCGGGGTCGTGCCTGACAGAATGGCCATCCCCCCCAGCGCGATGGGGAGAACCAGCAGCGCCATCCCTCCGACATAGGCTGCAAGGCCAAAACGGGCATGAACGAAACTGTCAGGTTCGCGGGCCTCAACGAAACCCATATAGAACTGGCGGGGAAGCACGATGATCGCCATCACCGAGATCAGGAATATGACCCCGGTTTCTATTGAAAGAAATTGCGGATGAAAATTGTCCGCAAGCCTCGCTGCAGCATGGGCAGAATCAACTTGTGGTGCGCGAAAAAATACTACCATTGCCAACAGGGCTACAATCAGCAAGGCGCTGAATTTAATGATTGATTCAAGGCTGATGGCAAAAAGCAGCCCTTCATTGCGCCCCGCCACCTCGTAGCGTCTTGTGCCAAATAACATCGCAAACAGCCCAAGCAAGACTGCCGATGCGATCATTACGGGCAGGACGGCGTCTTCTCCTGAAACGAATGATACCGCTGCCCCGATTGAACGAAGCTGCAA
>JBKEEC010000253.1:0-12525 GCA_047975785.1 Sphingomonadaceae bacterium
ATGTGATGTCTTGCTGGTTCCGGCTATGGATGAACCTTTGGGGCGGACTCTGGTTGAAGCCATGCTGGTTCGAACGCCTGTGGTCGCGAGTAATTCCGGAGGTAATCCGGAGGCCCTGTCTGACGGGTGCGGGGTTCTGGTGCAGGGTGATAACCCTGCTGCCATGGCGCAGGCAGCCCATGAACTGCTACTGGATGACATCCGTGTTGCAACCATGACGAACCACGCTTCTCAAAGCGCCAGAATGCGGTTTTCTTCCGCTGCACATGTTGAGGCGGTGCAGAGTGTTTATCATCGCCTTATTAGAGTGTGATGACAAAAAGTGGGCACCGGTTTTTGTCATAAATCACACGACAACAAAAGTATAAAGAGCGGGATGTGATTCTGTCATATGTCATCCCGCTCTAGGGTGTGAAACTCAAAAACGCATCCGCAGGCCAAGGCTGGTACGAAAGCGGCTGAATTCTTCTGTCGGCAGGGTGCTGCTCCTGTCTCCATAAGATATATTCGCAACAGCCGAAATGTTCCTGCTCAACAGCAATTCAAGTTCACCGCGTGCCGTAGCAGTTTTTTCAACAATCCCGGTGCCGGCATATTTCGTGCGTCGGTATCCGACTGATAAATTGCTATAGAGATTATGCCGGATTTCATGCTGCCAGCCCAATTGGGCCGTGGTATCGGTTCTGCCGGTTGCACCATTACGAAATGTCGCGACATCTCCGTTAAACAGCTCCAGAACCAGGGCTGCCCTGCGTGTTGGCCGGTATATCATTGACCCCGCAAGTGACAGGCCTGTTCGTCCATCATAAGTCTGTTCATCCGGGTCAAAACGGAATATCCCTGCAGAAATACTCCCTTCGATCAGCCCGCCCGGCTCAATATCAATCCCCAGGCGTCCGCCATAAGTGGTGGAGTTCCGCTTGTCTCCCCCTGTTGTATAGGGCAGACGAAACTCCCGCCGGTTTGCAAAGACTGTTGCAGTTGCAAATAAAGAGCCGCTTGCACGATAACCGACTGTTCCACGCGCACGGTATGAACTGAAGTCCCTGTTGTCATCCACTGCTGCGCGCGCGTTGTTTCTTGAGGCTCCGCCTTCCAGATCCAGCAGCATCTTCCCTCTTGCTCGCCGGTAGCCGATTGTCCCTTGCGCAATATCGATCTGTCGCGGGCCAAGTGAAGGCGGGTTGCGTGCTTCAGGATCGCCGCGGTCTTCAATATCACGCTGCCAGGACAGGCCGAAGCGAAATGCCTCGCCGCGGGCAATTTGCCAGTCCACATTTCCTGAAAGTCCAAAGGCTTCCGAATTTTCAGAACTGTGATCCGCAAAGCGTCGCATTTCAGCGTGTCCCAGAAAGCGCATCGCAACAGGGCCGGAACGGCTATCCAGTTGCACAAATGGAGCAATTATTCCGATGGCATCATCCTGGCTGCCGGAGGGGACGGCAAATATATTACTGTCATACAGAAATTTGATATCAGTTCCGATTGTGGCGTTGACGCTGCCCATTTCAATCGGTTCAAGCCGGTATTCAATATCATCGGCATAGACAGCCGGCGCAGTGGTGCCATACGTTTGCGCCTGCACAGATCCGCCGGGCAAGGTTAGCACAAATGTGCTGCCCGAAAGAGCCAGCAATATGCGCCGGTTCACTATCAGAACCACCTTTCATAGACACGAATACGGTCACCGGGCAGAACAAGTGTATTCTCGGTGCCGCGGGATGTGACATCCTGACCATCAACTGACCTTGTCAGGGCTACTTCACCGGTCCGGGCGCGGTAGGTATATCCGCCCGCGGCTGAAAGTGCGCCAAAAACGGTCATGCCCTCTCGGTAGTCAAACTCACCGGGGCGGTTGACTTCACCCATAATGTAGAAGGTCCGCAGGTGGACGGGTTGCACATTGACAATGGGTGATGTCAATATTCCGGCATTGAGATAAGCCGTCTCTATGCCATCTTCTATCTGGCGATAGGTCAGGCCGCGGACCTTGATATCCTTTACCAGAGGCAGGGATATCGCACCGCTTCCATCGACAGTATATTCTCCATCGGCGGTTTCAATGTCCTGTATCGCAATACGGATCTTGTCTCCGGAATTGACGCGATATTCGTCCTGTTGTGTTGCGGACATGGACGGAAGCCCCTGCAAATTGGCCGTTGTGCAGCCTGTCAGGCCAGCACCCGCCAGCATTATAGCAGCGACTTTCGCAATATTCGGGGAACTCAGAGTAATGACGGAAGCCATCCCTTCCTCCATCGCAAGGTCAATACAGTCCCGGATCAAGGCAAAGCGACACCGGGCAGGGCTTGTTATACCCCGACAAGACTATCGGCTGCTGGTGAAAATGCCCGTGCTATTAAGGAGAATACACGCCCCCATTTTATCCTGCCTCATCCTATCGGGGCATTGCATCCAGCGATTCGGGGTAGGGGTGTGTATCTGCGCCGTTCAGGGTCGAATGATGTCTGTTCGCCCAGTCTTTCTCCCAGGCAGAAAGGTCAATATCCAGCAATTGGGAGGCGAGCGAGATATCTTCACGATAAAAATCTTCCATATGACAACGTAAATCATCATCCAGAGGAGGATATTCAATTTCTCTGGCGAGAACGGAGCGCGTGCGCTCAAACCAGACTGATCCTCGCAAGGGCTTCACGGCTCGCTTGAACGGAGACAATGCGGTGCGAAGCGGCAGAGGCAATAGTGCTGCGCTGCTGTTGTTTTCGCGCTTTCGGGCACTCAAGGCATCATAGAAGGCTGGTGCCCCTATATGCCTGCACACATTTTCTACAATCTGCTGTGGTTGCCGGGCGACATCTTCATACCGAAAAGCCAAAATCCTTTCACGCGGAAAGACATCCAGCCAATTGCGCAAATGTTGCCCATACAGACCATCATGCAGGAAACGGGGATAATCGCAATCTGTTCCGCGAAGATAACATTCAGGCAAATTGCGGATTGTTCCCCGGCGATAGAGCATCTTGTAATCTGAATAAGCGCGCTCCACCGGATCACGCAATTGAACCACCAGCCTGACATCGGGCAGGTCTTTTGCGATCCGTCGCGGAGCTTCAGGGTGGGCCAGGTAATCAGCCGACTTTTCTCCGGTCAGGTGATGGTCCCCGGTCTGGCCTGAAAAGAATTTCCGGTAATATTCCTCACCTTTATCGTAATCCCGGCTGAAATAATGTGGCTCAGGATCGGGCATGAAGATATGAGGGCTGGACTGTAATTGTGCCTGAATCCATGTGGTCGCAGCCTTGACTGCACCAATAACAATGAACCGTGGCCGCCAGTCATTTTGTGCAGACATCATACATTATCCAATGCAATCAGCAGACCTTCTGCAATCTGCTCCATATCGCTTTCCGACAATGTGTGATCTACCGGAAACATCAGGCTTCTTTTGCCAAGTTCATGTGCGGCAGAAAGCGCACCGTCGCGCCGGATGGGCAAATTTTGCAAAGCCTCTTCCCGGCTCATATCCGGGCAGGAGCCACTTGCTGCAGGCAAACCCATGGCAAGCATTTGCCCGATAATCCTGCCGCGTTTTTCTGAAGCCTCATCTGCATCTTCACAGGTCAGTTGCATGGTGAACTTGTACCACGCATGACGTATGGATGGCAGAGGCATCGGCAACTCAAGCTCGTTGTGGCCATGCAGCATATTTTTCAGAATGGATGCGTTACGGTGGCGTTTCCTGAGCCATACCGGCAGTTTTTCCAGTTGCTTTCTGCCAATCGCAGCTTGCATTTCTGTCATCCGGAAATTGCTTCCCGGACTATCGTGGATATAGCGAAATGCGCCGGGGTCGCCCTGCGCGGACAGTTTCGCAAGAGATTTGCCATGATCCTTGTAGGACCAGGCAATATCATGAAACCTGCGGTCACGAAATGCAATGAAGCCGCCTTCGCCGCCGGTGGACATGATTTTGTCCGTGCAGAATGAAAATGATCCTGCGTCGCCAAATGTGCCTACCTTTTGTCCTGATATTTCGGCTCCATGAGCCTGGGCGCAGTCCTCAATCACGAGCAGATTATGTTCGGTGGCAATTTCATTGATCTGCTCCATATCGCAAGGCCAGCCTCCCAGATGAACGCAGATAATCGCTCGCACTTTCGGGCCGACAAGACGCCGGACAGAGGCCGGAGAGATATTCTGGCTGTGCGGATCTATATCCGCAAAAACCGGAAGTGCTCCAACTGCCAGAACACAAGAGGCGGTTGCAAAAAAACTGCGGGCAGGAACGATGACTTCATCGCCAGGACCAATGCCAAATGCACGCAAGGCCAGTTCCAGCGACACTGTTCCATTGGATACGCAAAAGCCGCTGTTTGCCCCGATATAATCACAAAACTCATCGGAAAATGCGGTATTTTCATCACCATGGACAAGGGCATTGACACGGCCTGAGCGAAGGACCGCACTGGCCGCTTCAATCTCATCTGTCCTGTAGCGTGGCCAGCCTGTTTGCACGGGGCGCACTTGCAAGAGCGAGGCAGGGGATGCAGTCATGCCATAAGCCTGATTATATGAAGTCTGATAACAAGGGGCGGGGGGATCATTGGGTTGTGTTTTCATATTTTGAGTCCGCTGCGCCGCGCTGCGCTCCGGTGAAAATCTCGAAACTGGCACCGCTGCCAGGTATCTTGGCAAGATTATGCGTAATGCGCAGCGCCTCGGCATGATTGCCCTCTGCAACGACAACAGAAAGCTGGTCTATGCTTCGTGTGATGAAGGGCAACGGGATGGGCAGCGAGGTTGCCTCGAATATACCCTTGATGCGCGATTCAATCTGTTCCTCGCAATTGTCGAACAGTTCTTCATAGAGCTTTTCGCCTGGTCGTAGCCCGACATATTCAATCGGAACGTCTGTTTCCGGCTCCAGCCCGTAAAGTGTGACCATCCGGTATGCGAGATCAACAATCCTGACCGGCTTGCCCATGTCGAGCACGAAAATGGTTCCGCGCTGGGAATCCTGTGTCAGCGCACTGGAGCTGCTCTGCAAGATAAGCTGCACTGCTTCACGCACGGTCATGAAAAACCGCTCAATGTCAGGGTGGGTGACAGTGAGAGGCTTGCCCTCTTCCAGCTGTCTGCGAAAAAGGGGAACAATCGACCCGCTGGAGCCGAGAACATTTCCAAAGCGCACCGTCATGAAACGCGGTGCTTCAGGATCATCGACACCGCACAGATCAAGCGCCTGACTGTATAATTCACCCACGCGCTTGGTGGCGCCCATCATACCAACCGGATTAACGGCCTTGTCTGTAGAAACCTGAACCATTGCGCGGGCACAAAACTCGCACACGGCATCAGCAACAATTTTCGTGCCGATAATATTGGTGTGAACCCCGGCGCATGGATTCGCTTCAACAATGGGGACATGCTTGAGCGCGGCTGCGTGATACACGATTTCCGGACGGTGTGTGGCAAACACCCGGCGGACTGCATCCCGATCGCGAATATTGCAGATTTCGGCATGAATATCGATTTCGGGATATTGTTCACGTAGCCGCATTTCTATGGCGTAGAGCTGGTATTCGCTATGTTCGAGCAACACCAGCCGCGACGGCTTGAAGCTCGCAAGCTGCCAGCAAAGTTCACCGCCAATTGTGCCTCCTGCCCCGGTCACCAGAACACTGCACCCTTCCACCTGATCTGCTATGAGCCGTCCGTCCATTTCATATTCATTGCGTCCCAGAAGATCCTTGACGGACAGTTCCTGCGGGCCAGCCTGGCTGGGGCGCTGAAGGATGTGGCTCCAGCAATCCTGTATCCGGGATAGCTCCAATCCCAGAGTCCGGGTGCGGTGCGTGAGACGGGCTATCTCGCGATGGCTGAGATGGGTGCCATCATCGCAAGCTATGACAAGAGAGGGCTTTATTCCCCGGTCTTCCAGATTGTTGACGACATCCACCAGCATGTCGTGGCTTCCCAGAACAGGGACATTCCCGATCCGGTCAATAGTATCGCTGATGGAAGGAAGAAGAACGCCTGTAATAATAAAGGATGGCTCTTTTTCCGCCCTGATCAATTCAACCACCGACATGGCCCATTGCGGTGAGCCGACCAGAATGGCGAGGCGTTTGTCACTTTTTGTCAGTTCGCCATTCAGCCTCGCGAGAGGCCGGTTCATCTTTTCACGCACCAGACGACGGGCCGCACGAAGGGTCATCATGCCCGCTACGGCAAGCAGCCAGTGATTGAGTGCAAAGGGCAGCAATTCCGCGCCATTTTCCATGGAGCGCAAGCCGGGAGACAAGACAAATATACTCGCCCAGCCAAACAAAAGGCCGCAAAAAGTCGCAAAAGCGATATATCCTGCGTGCCAGAAGCCAAAAAAACGCCAGCTTCTGGTATAAACCCGAAACATCAGCAGCACGCCTGCTGCGATCGCTCCCAGCATTATGGCCATGGACCACTTGCCATAAGAACCGCGCATCAGAACAGAATCCGTCTGACTTGCAAGCAGCATAAGCGTGGTGGAAATAGCGCCCCAATCCAGCAGCATCAGAACTTTTGTGCGTATCATCCGCCGAATACTGCGATGGCCGGCAGCATGATGTTTGCGGCCCACGGCATTGGAATTTGCAGACCTGCCGACCTTGACTGCCCTCCGGTTTTCTATGGCGGGAGAGGCGCCCATCACGGTGTATTGCTGTGTGCTCATCGCCTAATCTGGACCCTTGCCGGAACGAAACAGGCTATCGGCTTACGGTGGACAATATACGCCTTGTATCCGTCCTCGCAGCCCGCCTCAGGTCAACAGGAATAAAGCCTGTTCAGCCAGGGAAAAGACACGCAATCAGTCACTAGCCATAATGGTAGCTATGCTCTCTTGGTATAGGGCGAAGGACGAAAACCCATAATCGCCTATCCTCGCGGCTTGTCTGTTCCTCCATTTGGCTTGAAGTGCCATCTCAAACGGATATCAGCCTGATTGCCGATTGCTGTAAGCACGATCAGGCACGACTATGCCGACTTCAAACAGGGGCCTTAAACAGGGGATTGCCGAAGTGTGGAAGCTTGTATGGCTGTGTCCATCCGGTGAGCCTGCTGTCTGTGTCTTGTTAGCGATGTAGGCATTTGTGAAAATTCTTGTTCTTTCCAGCCTGGCATATTCTCTCACCAATTTTCGGGGAGCATTGCTTCGTGCCATGCGCAGCAACGGCCATGAGGTGATTGCGGTTGCCCCTGATGACAATGAAGATGTGCGTGCAGAACTTGAAGCCAGCGGGATCAGTTTTCGGGTTGTGCCCATGCAGCGTGCAGGCACCAATCCGTTTCACGATACCGCCCTGTTATATCGGTATCTGATGCTTATCGCCCGTGAGCGGCCAGATCTTGTTCTGGCCTACACACAAAAGCCGATTATCTATGGCGGTCTTGCGGCAAGATTTATGTGCGTCCCGCGCTATTTTGCGCTGATGTCCGGGCTGGGCCATGTCTTCAGCCCCGGTAATGACACAAACAGGCTGTTCCGCTCATTTGTCGGACGAATGTATCGTGAGGCAGTCAGGCGAGCGCGGGCCATATTCGTTTTCAACTCCGATGACAGGAAGGATATGCTGGAACTGGGCATAATTTCGGCAGAACAGCCCGTTATCCAGGTGCCTGGATCGGGGGTCGATCTGGAGCGGTTTACCGCTCAGCCCCTTCCACGTCAGCAAATCAGTTTTCTGCTGGTTGCCAGGCTGATGCGAGACAAGGGTATTTATGAATTTCTTGAAGCAGCAAAACGGATCAGTATCGACCATCCCGAATGCAGTTTTCAGGTGCTCGGACATTTTGATACAGAAAACCCTACAGGCCTGACGCGCGAAGAGTGCGAGAGGCTATCTCGCCATTATCCGGTCCGTTTCATTCCGGGGACATCGGATGTCCGGCCCTATCTGGGAGCGGCATCGGTATTCGTATTGCCATCCTGTTACAGGGAAGGTTTGCCCAGAACAATTCTGGAGGCAATGGCAACAGGCCGGGCTGTGATTACCACCGATATGCCGGGCTGCCGGGACCCGATTGAAGAAAACGGTAACGGTTTTCTTGTTCCCCCGCGCAATGCTGATGCTCTGGCTGCTGCCATGGCAAGGTTTGTAGATGATCCTTCACTGATTGTACGTATGGGAAGCAGGTCACGCGAGCTTGCGGAGCGGGTTTATGATGTCCGTCTGGTCAACCGTTTCCTGCTTAATGAAATGGAACTGATCGCTCCTGAAACATATAAGGGGCAAGGGGCCGGGGACTATAGCATGGAGGACATGAAGGCGGCGCCCGCACAAGCTGACGGAGAAAGCACGGCAGCTGACCGCGTAAGGGCGACTGGCTGAGATTATGCAGCGCCGGAATAAAATCGGATATGCTTCATGCGTGCGGTAGTTGTAGGAGCTGTTGGCAGCACGGAAATATTGCTCGAATGTCTGGCCGAACAGCCTGAATGGGAGGTTCCGCTCGTGCTGACCTTGCCGCCCGCCCTTCATTCCCGCCACTCTGACATTGTTGATCTTTGTCCGCTGGCGGCCAAAGCAGGTGCGACAGTGCATCTGACCGGAGACGGAAATGAAAGCGACTCACTGGCGGCCATCGCCAATGCACAGCCTGATTATATTTTTGTCATAGGCTGGTCGCGTATCTGCGGACCTGATTTCCTCTCTCTGTGTCCGGAGAAAATAGTCGGATATCATCCGGCTGCCTTGCCGCGACTTCGTGGGCGCGCCGCGCTTCCATGGACCATTCTGCTGGAGGAAAAAATCACTGCTGGAAGTCTGTTCTGGATGGCGGAGGGAACGGATGATGGCGATATTCTGTCTCAGGAATATTTCCATATTGCCCCTGATGAAACTGCATCCACCTTGTATGAAAAGCATATGGCGGCATTGAAACGGATGCTAACGCAAACATTGCCCCTGCTTGCCCGTGGAGAGGAACCGCGCAAGAAACAGGATGAGCGTTACGCTAGCTGGGCCGCAAGGAGGACTGCGCAAGACGGACGCATTGACTGGTCGTGTTCGGCATATGAAATTGATCGTCTGGTACGTGCTGTCGGCAGACCATATCCGGGGGCGTTTTCACAAATTGGTGATAGCAGGATTGTTATCTGGCAATCGGCCATTAGCACGCTGAACCCTGCGCAGTTCCATGCACTTCCGGGGCAAATCATCGCCAGGCAGAAAGGTAGTTTCACAATTCAGACGGGTAACGGCCTTTTGGATGTTCTGGAATGGGAGCATGATGGGCAGCGCCAGCTACCCATGCACAGCATCCTGGGTGAGTTATGACGGACACTTCTGATTCAAGAAGAATCCTTGTTGTCGCACCGCATCCCGATGACGAGATACTGGGATGCGGTGGAACCATGGCCCGTCTGGCAAATCAGGGATGTCAGGTCCATGTCCTGATTGTGACGACCGGCAAGCCTCCTGCATATTCTGCAGAATCCGTTGCGCAGGTTCGCAGGGAAATGGAAGCCGCGCACAGTATTATTGGCGTGACACAAACGCACGAACTTGATTTTCCTGCAGCCGGGCTGGCCAGTGTTCCGGCAAGTGAATTGAACAGTGCGGTTGGAGAGGCGATTTCCGGCATCCGTCCAGATACGCTTTATCTCCCCTTTATCGGAGATATTCACGCAGATCACCAGCATGTATTTATGGCGGCCATGGTTGCGGCACGGCCCAGACACAACAATGCGCCTGCGCAGATTTATTGCTATGAAACCCTGTCTGAAACCAACTGGTATGCACCACCCATCACGCAGGCATTTGTTCCTAATTGTTTTGCAGATATTTCCTCGACACTGGAACAAAAGCTGAAAGCATTTTCCTGCTTTGCCAGTCAGGCGCGGCCATTTCCTGAGGAACGATCCCCCGAAGCAATTGAGGCTCTGGCCAGAATGCGCGGGGCTACAGTGCATTTGAAAGCAGCGGAAGCCTTTATGCTGGTGCGAGAAATCAAAAGGTAAATCCGCATCCGGTGAGGAGGGGAGTTAATTCCGTATGCGATTGACTATTGGGCAGGCATTCAGATGAATATTGAATAAATGCACTATTAATTCAACATTCAGAATCACCTGCTTGATTTTATTGAATTTTACGAGCGAACTACTCCAATTGCGAGAAAGTCAAATTTCCCCGAAAGGCATTATTTTACAAAGGCTTGTCGGGCGCACTAAAATAACCGGAAAAATCGCCAAAAAATAACTGGTAGAGAACTGCTCAACTTAACGAAATTATGCCACGGTTTGAAGCAGTTTGGGCAAACCCTTATTGTCTGATGCAAGATAATAGGATGATTGTCCGCGTCATATTTGAAATAACCTTCGATCAGAAAGAAATTGCGCGATGTTCGCCAGATTCCGTGCAGGTTTACTGCTTGCTCCGGCTTGTGTTCTGTTGGCTTCATGCGGGGGAGATGACAGCTCCTCAAATACTGCAACAGCACCAACGCCTGCACCTACTGTAACGCCCACTCCATCCCCGACGCCTGCACCTACGCCGACACCCACGACATCTCCCGGCGTTACCGGGGCCTTCAGCAACCCGGATGATGGCAATATCCCCGACCGGGGCAGACACCCTGTGGCATTTCCTACTGCGATCGGATTTGGCGGAGCGACAGCAGTGCGAAGCAGCAATGCTGTTGTCTATAAAATCAACTCTCTGGAAGACACGGCCAATCCCGGTGACGGAAAGATAACCTACAGGGAATGTGCGCTGGCCCTGCCTGTCACTGCGCCTTACAATATTCCGTCAGGCAGGCCCCGCTACTGCGTGTTTGATGTGTCGGGTGCGATTATCCTGCAATCACAGGCATGGATTACAACGCCCCAAATCTATATAGCAGGCCAGACATCACCAGGCGGCATCGAATTTCGTTTGGGCAGCAATTACAATCCGGTTGATTCTCTTATTGATACACGGCGCGGCGGAGATCACATGATCCTGCGTCATGTAAGGGTCAGAACAGGAGAGCATCCCACAAGACCATCGGATAATGGTGATCCGATCCGACTCAATTCGACCAGCTATCAGATACTGGATCACGTTTCGACAATGTTCGGGACAGATGAAAGCCTGGAAGCGGATTGCACGAACTGCACTGTTCAGTGGTCCATTATCGGGCCGAATATCTGCCTCAATTCCGGCCATTCTTCAGGGCTGCATTGCAAGACCTTTTTCCTAAAACCGTCAGGCAATGTAACGCTGGCCTATAATTTGTCCCAGCATGGTGAGCAGAGGGGCGTCAATATTGCGGTTGGCAAAAATCCTGCAACAGCCGGAACTGCCATGCAGGCCGATATTTTCAACAATGTGATCTATAATTTTGTGTCGGAAGGCGGGTTGATTTCCAACCAGTTTGGCAGCCCTTATGCAAATTATTTTGGCAATGTGTATTTTCGTGGCCCGCGCTATAACGGGTCGGATGGCAATTATCTGGCCGCTTTTTACACCGGCGCAGATCGTGTCGGGTTTGGCTTCAGAATGGCGATGCAGGACAATGTTACGCCAACAGCACGCGTTGCAGGGCAATTCGGGCAAAGCGTTTCTGATTCCTATCGTAATGCTGCGGGGTTTCATTCTACTGCAAGCCCGTCTTCTGTTTGCGGTGTTAATGCCAGTGGCGGACGGGATTGCTCTGTCACCGGGCTTGGCGTCATTCAATCAGGGTCATTTGTCATGGCTCCGGGAAACAGATCTACGGGAACCGAGAGCTGGATGATCACATCTCCCATGCAAGCCATGCGCAGTGTTCTGGCTTTTGCCGGGGCCGATTTGTGCCGCGATGGAAGCTGTCGGGATAATGTTGATCAATTATATGTCGATGATGTGCGCAGTTGCGACAAGCCGCCCTATCTGTTTGATACGGGCTGGACATCTACAGTTGCAGCATCAGGGGGCTTTGCCCGGCTTTCAAACACGGGGGGGCCGAAAGCTGATTCTGATAATGACGGTATGCCAGATGACTGGGAAAACCGCTTCAAAAACACCAACCCTAATGTATGGGATGCCAACAGCGATGGCGATGGCGATGGCTATCCGAATATCGAGGAATATCTGAGCTATCTGGCTCAGGATGACCAGCGCTATCGCGGAATTTTTTCAGCCGGAACAGGGGCGCTTCCAGACTATAATTGTGGTCGGCCAATGTTCTGAGGCTATTCGCAAAAAAGGGGCTGCAGGCTTTTAGAGAAAAGCCTTAGCAATTACTTCTTTTCCACTTGCTCCTTGTCCGTCTGGTCTTCAACCGGCATAGCTGTGTCATGAGGACCGGGGACGCCATTCGCGGAAGTGATTTACTGAAAGGGGGAGATAAATTCTCTCCGGCCAGTGGTATTCTGGCCCGATATCTGGGACCAGGCTTCGAGAAAATCGTCGATCGCGTTCATGAAAATATCCTTCATGGCTCGCTGGTCGCGCATCTTCCGGACAGGACAGTGCGCGTTCTTGGCGGGCATGGTCCCGGCTTCAATGCCGAGCTTCGGCTGCATGACTGGCGCGCTGTCCTGCGGCTCTATAGCAATGGGTC
>JBKEEC010000254.1:0-15189 GCA_047975785.1 Sphingomonadaceae bacterium
CCGGTCTTTTTACTCACGACTGCGATGGGCGGAGTTGCTGTCATTCTGTGTCTGGTTGAATGGGCCCGCGTATCGCATATGTCCCGCAAGACAACCCAGCCGGGCGGGGTCGGTGCGCGGGGGTAGAGCCTTGTTCGGGTCGCTGTTTCATACGGCAACGCCTGCGATCTTGCCGATCCCGGCAGTAACCGCCATTGCCGCAGCGCCCCAGAATGTGACCCTGAATATTGACTTGCCAATCGGGGCAGAGCCTGCACTTGCCCCAAGATAGCCCAGCAAGGCCAGACACAGCATTGAACTGGTAATGACTGTCGGCACAACCAGCGCCAGCGGTGCCAGCATAACAGCGAGCATGGGCGCCGCTGCACCGGCGGTAAAGCTTGCTGCCGAGGCTGCCGCAGCCTGAACAGGCCGTGCTGATGTCGCATCTGTTATATGGAGTTCGTCGCGCGCATGGGCACCCAAAGCATCATGTGCCATCATCTGGTCTGCCACCTTGATTGCCAGTTCATGATCCAGTCCGCGATTTTCATAGATTCGTGCCAGTTCGTTCCGTTCGGCATCGGGCTGTGTGGCCAGTTCCTGTTTCTCACGGTCGAGATCGGCCTTTTCAGAATCGGACTGGGAGCTGACGGATACATATTCCCCCGCTGCCATGGACAGGGCGCCGCCTACCAGAGCGGCTATACCGGCGACCATGATCTGCGGCTTGCTGGTGCTGGCAGCGGCCACACCGGCAATCAGGCTGCCGGTTGAAACAATCCCGTCATTGGCGCCAAGAACAGCGGCGCGTAGCCAGCCGATACGCTCTGTCACGTGATGTTCTGCCTGCTGGTGTGTGTGCATATGCAGATGACGGTTCAAGAATTTCTCCTGAGTTTGATTTCCAGAGTATTTTCATCAAAATGCGGTAAAACCAGCAATTACAGCGTTACGCCTGATTCAATGCTAAAGCGAAATGCAGTATAGTGTGATGACGATAATTGGTTCCCGCTTTTTCGCGTATAGGTTTAGTCAGGGATTTCTTCATTGAGCGCCAGCACATGTCCGGCGAGATAGAGTGAGCCGACAATCAGGATGCGGGCGTTTTTATCTTTAATGGCTCGCAAGGCATCGCCCACACTGTCATAGCTTTGGGCCGGTATATTCTGTTCCCGTGCAATGGCAGCCAGCTCTTGCGGTGTGCGGGCATCATGCCCTTTGATGGGCACGGAATGGATCTGGCAATCAAGCTGCTGCAGCGTGGCGAACAGGCCCGCCGCATCCTTGCGTTGCAACAGGCCCATAACGAGATGCAGGGTCTCACCCTCTGCCAGTTTCGTGCGCATATGGTCTATCACGACTTCCATGGCCGGGACATTATGCGCGCCGTCGAGCCAGACTTCGGCCCCTTCGGGCGCGAGCCGGGTAAGCGGACCTGTGCCAAGATGCTGCAACCGGGCAGGCCAGCGCGCATGTTCCATGGCACGTGACAAGGCATATTCCGGCACAGGAACATCTGCCTGATGACGCAGCATCGCAATTGCAAGCCCGGCATTGCCAGCCTGATGCGCCCCGACCAGACAGGGCATGGGCAAGTCCAGCGAACCATCTGCATCCGTATAATGCAGCCGCCCGCTTTCGATCCGCGCTGTCCATGCCTGCCCGCGCGACAAGACCGGCGCGCCTTTTTCTGCTGCGATTTCTGCAATTCTGGTGCTGACAGAAGGAGGGTATTCCATGGTTAGCAAGGGCACGCCCCGCTTGGCGACAGCAGCCTTTTCTGCTGCGATTTCCTCGATTGAATGTCCCAGAAACTCCTGATGGTCCAGCCCGATTTGCGTAATGCCGCACACGGCAGGTTCCGACACAATATTGGTGGCATCAAGCCGCCCGCCAAGACCTACCTCAAGGATGCAGGCATCGGCATCATGGCGCGAAAAGGCGAGCAGGGCCGCTGAGGTGATGGTTTCGAAAAAGGTGGTTTCGTTCTCCCCTACCGCATCCAGAACATCGGACAGCAATTGCGCCAGTTCCTTGTCAGTGACCAGAGTATTGGCGATGCGAAACCGCTCATTCAGGCGGACAAGATGCGGGCTGGTAAACACATGCGCCTTGAGCCCCTGCGTCCGTATGGCTTCAAACATGTAGGCAATGGTCGAGCCTTTGCCATTGGTTCCGGCAACATGGAAAACCGGCGGAAGCCTGTCTTGCGGGTTACCAAGCCGCTCCAGCAGGTTGCGCAAACGCTCATGCCCCAGCAAATCTTTTTTGGCGCTGACTGTATCGAGCCTGTCAAGCTGCGCCTGAACGAGAGGGGAATCTGAAATCGCCTTGTCCGCCATGATCGTTCTCCATCAGTCTGGATAGGCAGAAAGTAAGAGTGCTGCGTCAAGGGTGCAATCGGTTATTTGGCCATAGAACATTATCAGAAAAAACTGATATAGCTTTTCGCGAAAAAGTGGGAACCGGTTTTTTGAAAAAAAGAAGCGAAAACAAGAAATTATAGCATCGCATCTGGGCCTGTATCCAAAAGGGATCATTCCCCGGTCGGTGGCTGGTCCTGTAACACTTCGCCGATTTCCTCCCTGCCAAGGCCATGGCGCAGAAGCATGGGAATCTGCGAGAAAGTGAACAGGAAGCTGAGTGGCATAAAAACCCAGAATTTGGCCCATAGCCAGGTTTCAAATCCGCCATTTTCTGCATTGTAATAGTGACGCAGAACCTCGTTCAGGAGAGCGAGAAACAGGAAGAATGCCCCCCAGTTGCGTGACAGTTTGAGCCAGCCTTCCTTGTCCAGCCCTTCAAACGCAGCTTCGAGCAGCCACTGCATCAGGGCGTTGCCCCGTTGCCAGCCTATTAGCAGAACGATGCCGAAAAACAGGTAAAGCGCGGTGGGTTTCAACTGCACAAAGACCGGATCGCGCAAAAGGATCGTCAGGCCCCCAAAGCCAACAATCAGAATGGTTGATAGCATCAGCATACGGGATATTTTGCCCAGTATCAGTTTTGATGCTGCCAGCGCCACCAGTGCCGCGACCATGAAGGCGCCCGTGCTTTGAACCACAGCCATGACCATACCGACACTGTCATGCGAATCTTCGGGAGAAAAATAACGAAAGGTCAGCAGAAAGACCAGCAGGGGGCCGTAATCGACCACAACATTCAGCCATCCGGTGCCCTTTTTTGCGCTTTGTTGCTGTTGGTCCATTATTCTACTCCTGCGATGACGCGTGCGACCAGATCCGGGTCAAACGGCCGTAAGTCATCCATGGCTTCACCAACACCGATGGCGTGGATTGGCAGACCATATTGCTCTGCCGCGGCAACCAGCACGCCGCCGCGGGCGGTGCCGTCAAGCTTGGTCATGATCAGGCCGGTGACGCCCGCCACTTCCCTGAAAATTCCGATCTGGCTCAAGGCGTTCTGTCCGTTGGTTGCGTCCAGAACAAGCACGACATCATGCGGAGCCTCCGGATTGAGCCGCCCAAGAACCCGGCGGATCTTGGCCAGTTCTTCCATCAGTTCGCGTTTGTTTTGCAAGCGGCCCGCCGTATCAACAATCAGCACATCGCTGCCCTGATCGGTGGCAGCCCTGACGGCATCAAACACGATAGAGGCCGGGTCGCCGCCTTCAGGCCCGTGAATGACCGGCACACCAATCCGCTCTGCCCATGTCGCGAGCTGCCCGATAGCTGCAGCACGGAATGTATCGCCTGCTGCAAGCATGACGGTATAATCCTCTTCCTGAAACCAGTGAGCGAGCTTGGCGATTGTGGTGGTTTTGCCTGATCCATTCACGCCGATCACCAATATGACTTGCGGACGGGGAAAGGCGGTTATTTCCAGCGGTTTTGCAACAGGGCGAAGAATGGCGGCAATTTCTTCGGCGACAGCCTCACGCAGATCCTGCTCGGTAATATCCTTGCCAAAGCGTTTGTCTGACAGTTTCTCCCGGATGCGCGCGGCTGCTGCTGGGCCGAGATCCGACATGATCAGCGCGTCCTCAACATCGTCCAGCGTTGCGTCATCCAGCTTTGCCGTGCCGACAACGCCGGTCAGATTGTCCGAAAGCCGCTCGGATGTCTTGCGAAAGCCGCCCAGCAGTCGTTCGCTCCAGCTGGAATCGCTCATAACAACAGGCCTTTTTCAATCCGGTGCGGGGTAATGGTGATAATAGTGCCGGGGCGGCTGCCTTCGGGCACTGCAATGCGGGCGAAATTTTCCGCATAGCCGGAACCGTCTTTTTCACACAGCACGGATTGCGGCTTTCCGATCAGGCTTTCGAGCCAGTTCTGGCGTGTTTGCGCCACCGCTTCGCGCAGTTCTGCAGCGCGCTGGCGGATAAGGTGTTTTTCAAGCTGTGGCATCCGTGCAGCCGGAGTTCCGGGCCGTGGAGAGTAGGGAAAAATATGCCCATGCACGATAGGCAGGTCACGGATAATCGACAGATTGGCCTGATGCATGGCATCGTCTTCTGTCGGAAATCCGGCAATCAGATCAGCGCCAATGGCAATATCCGGGCGCGTATCAACCAGGCGACTGACCAGATCAAAGGCATTTCCGCGCAGGTGACGACGCTTCATCCGCTTCAGTATCAGGTCATGGCCATGTTGCAGCGACAGGTGAATATGCGGCATGACCCGGCTTTCTTGCGTGAACAGATCAAAAAGCAACGGATCAATCTCGACCCCGTCGATCGAGGACATGCGCAGGCGGGCCAGTTGCGGAAATCTGTCAAGAATAGACCGGACCAGATGCCCAAGGCGCGGGCTACCGGGCAGATCATGCCCCCATGAGGTGACATCCACGCCTGTCAGGATAATTTCCGGCGCACCCTGATCCAGATGGCGTTCTACCTCCTGCAGCGCCTGTGCAATTGAAAGGGAACGGCTCTGGCCACGCCCCTGTGGTATCACGCAGAAAGTGCAGGCATGGTCGCATCCGTTCTGCACGGCGATAAAGGCGCGGGTATGCAAGGGTGGGGCGGGCTTCGAACGAGCGGGCACATTCCATGCGCGGGAATCCAGCTTGCGATTATTGGCAATCAGCCCGTCCACCTCAGGCATGGCAGAGAGCTGCTCCCGCTCAATATCGGCGGCACATCCGGTTACGATCAACCTTGCATCGGGCCTCTCTTTCCTTGCGCGGCGGATTGTCTGCCGCGTCTGGCGCACCGCTTCGGAGGTGACCGCGCAGCTATTGATTACGACAATGTCGGGCTCATCCTGCAGCAGGGTGCGAATTTGCTCGCTTTCGGAAATATTGAGTCGGCAACCCAGTGAAATGACATGGCTCTGGGTCACGCAAAATCGCCCCAGTCGAAACTGCCACGGAAGCTCTCCTGTGCAGGACCGGTCATAATCACGCGATTGTCTTGCCCCCAGTCTATGCGCAAGGGGCCGCCGGGCAGGGTGACTGTAACGCTGCGCTCGACCAGGCCGCGCCGCATGGCGGCAATTGCACTGGCGCAGGCCCCGGTGCCGCAGGCACGGGTCAGCCCCGCACCGCGTTCCCACACCATAAGGTTAAGAGATTGCCGGCCCATAACGGATGCGACATTGACATTGACCCGTTCGGGAAAGAGCGGGTCATTTTCAATCTGCGGGCCGAGCCGCTCCAGAGCAATTGTGTCAATGTCCCTGACAAAAAACACCACATGCGGATTGCCGACATTGACCGCAACGGGATTTTCCAGATCTTCCCAGCCCACCGGCATGGTAAGTGTGTCCATGGCATAGGCCAGCGGAATGGCATCCCACCCGAATTGTGGCTCCCCCATATCGACAGCAATTCCGCCTTCGGATGGGCGGGTAGAGATAATACCGCCTGCCGTTTCTATGCGGGCAGGGGCGCCATGCATCAGGGCTACGGCTCGGCTGGCATTGCCACATGCGCCCACTTCAGAACCGTCAGCGTTGAATATCCTCATCCGGAAATCGGCTCTTTCATCAATATTATGAGATGGCTCAAGCAAGATAAGCTGGTCACAACCTATTCCTGTCTGGCGGTTGGCCAGAGCAGCCACCATCGCCCCGCTTAGTGGCGGCAAGGCCTGTTCGCGGGCATCCAGAACAATGAAATCATTGCCTAGCCCGTGCATCTTGGTGAAGGAAACACGCATAATCACTGCGCATGTATGCGTCCCGACGCCTTGCGGCAAGGGGCGATGATATGGCTTGATCCTGAGACGGGATATGTGAGCGGGCCTTGTTCCCTTCTGTCAGGGGCTGCTATGGGGCTGTTTGCACCCCGATGGAGAATGACCTTGCGCCGCTGGCTGATGAAATCTGAACCCGATGCCTATAGCTGGGATGATCTTGTGACCGAAAAGGAAGGCACATGGGATGGTGTGCGCAATTACCGTGCCCGCAATAATCTGGCTGCGATGGAAGTTGGCGATCAGGCCTTTTTCTACCATTCCAATGTCGGCAAGGAAATTGTCGGCATTGTTGAAATCAGCGTTTCCGGAATTACCGACCCGACCGATCCCGAAGGCAAATGGGCGGCGGTAAAGGTCAAGCCGGTGCGCAAACTGGCTCGTCCGGTAACGCTGAAGGAAATCAAGGCGACGCCGGAACTGGCGGATATGGAGCTGATCCGCCTGTCCCGCCTGTCAGTTGCAGAGGTGAGCCAGGAAGAGTGGGACTTTATTACCGGAATGTCAGAACGATAAAACCCTGTCTGTCTCAGCCCACACGCTTGCCCTTTACGCCCACCTGACCATTGATACGGATAAAGTAACTGCCCAGGGCAGCTTTGCGAAACTCGACAGGTTGGCCGACTTTGGGCGGCATCAGGCGCATGGGCGGTGATGGTATTTCCCACAAAGCGCCTTCTGCTGTTTCAATCACCCAGCCATTACGGCTTGTGCCGCGGACCTTTGCAATTGTCGTTTCAAGAGTCGCTATTTCTTCCTCATCAATATCGACTTTTTCCTTGTTGCCGCCTCCAAAAATGCTCAGATTGGGCAAAGGGAAACCGAAGAGTTTACGGCGGGTCTCACGCACTCTATCACGGTCAAACAGTTGCAGATTGCCATCTTCTGTGGCTGCAACCAGAGATGCAACCGCCTTGTCATAACAGGCAAGACGCCCCGCATCATCAGGCACAGACTGGCACGCTTTAACCGCATTAAAATAAGGGTTGTCGTTATTGTCCTGAGCCGTTGCCGGAGGTGAGAATGCGAAGATGGCAGATATCGCCGCCATTGCAGCAAGGTTTCGAATCTGGTGGGTCTTCATCTCTTTTTCCTTTATCGGGATGCGGTATTATCCGTGTCATAAACAGGGCGAGCAGCCAACTCCGGAACGCGCCGACCGGCAGCCTGCTTGCCCGGACCTGCTACAGACTTGTCGCGTGTAACCCAATCCCCATAATAATGTTACCCGATTCTGGGGAACAGGCAGGAGGCCATTCTGGCAAAAGCTCTTTTTGAATTGAACCCGGTGATTGACCGTGCTGCCTGCGCTGCCCGATTTGCAGCCGATGGACGGGTTCAGGTCCGTGATGTGCTGACTCGTGAAACAGCAGAAGAAATTCGCCATATTCTGGCAGAAAAGACCCGCTGGGGCCTTGCATGGCAAAGCGGTATCGAGGCATCGCCACAGGCGGCAGAAGCAGCGGAACTGGCAGGTGCGGACGGACAGGATATTGCCCGCACTGTCGCTCAGGAAACTTCCCGGTCTGCTGGCAATGGGGGTTATGCCTTTCGTTTTGCACGCTATCCCATGGTGCAGGCTTATCTGGGGCAATGGGATGCCGGGGGGCCTCATGACCTGCTGCTGGAATATATCAATACGCCGGATATGCTTGATCTGGTGCGCGAGATCACCGGATTTCCTGATCTGGTCAAAGGAGACGCGCAGGCGACCCTGTTTGCCCAGGGGCATTTTCTGGGCAAGCATATAGACAGCCATGTCGAGGAGGGATGGCGGGTTGCCTATGTGCTCAATTTTGCGCCTGATGACTGGTCGCCAGATTGGGGGGGATACCTCAATTTTCTGGATGATGACGGGGATATTATCGCCGGATACCGTCCGCGATTTAACACATTGAACATGTTTCGTGTTCCTCAGGCGCATAATGTCAGCTTTGTGCCACCTTTTGCTCCGGCAGCACGGTTTGCAATTACCGGATGGTTCCGCGACCGGTGAGCAATATGGCATCCTTATGGAGCGAGGCTCTGGCAGCGGAGCGCAGCGGAGAAACGGAGCGGGCGATGGATCTGGCGGGCCGTGTGCTGTCCATGGGGCCATCCGGTGCCGCCCTGCTCAACAGCATGGGCGGGTTCTTTCTCCGGCAGGGAGATGCCCCTCGCGCAGAAATGCTTTATCGCAAAGCGCTGGAAGAGCAGCCGGAAAACAGTGAATTTACAATCAATCTGGCTCTGGCACTTGGACGAATGAAGCGCCACGGCGAGGCGTTGGGGGCACTGGCAGATATTGAACCCCAGGCCAGAGAGCAGGCGCGATACTGGTCTGTACGTGGAGCAGAAGAGCGCGCTTCTGGCGATGGTGCTGGCGCGTGTAGCAGTTATGAGAAATGTCTGGCGATTGACCCCGCTCACGCCAGAGCCTTGCATGGCCGTGCGCGGGTTGCGCTGGAACGTGGCGAAAGCGATGCCGTTACCCGATATGAAGAAGTGGTCGCACGCAATCAGGGTGATCCGGAAGCCTGGCTTGGGCTGGCACAGGCACTCGACGCCGCCGGTGATACAGGACGCGCACTGGAAATAGCCCGCTCATTGACAGGGCAAATCCCCGGCTGGATCGAGGCGCTTGATGTGCTGACCCAGCTGCGCATCGGCGCGGGGGAGGCGGATGTCACCAGTCATTATCATATGGCCCGGAAAAGCGCACCGCATGATACGGCGATTGCTTTTGCTCATTGCAATGCGCTGGACGGGCTGGACCGTTATGCCGAGGCAGCCGAAATTGCTGCTGCTGCAAGGCACGTATTTCCGGATGAACCACGTTTTGCCTTGCGCGAGGCAATCTATCTCGGAGAAGCGGGCGATGACGCAGCAGCAGGAGCGATCTTCGCCGCGCTGGATCTGGATACTGATGAGCGCCGGATGCAGGAAGCGCGCCACTGGTTGCGGCTTCGTGAAGCCGGGCGGGCAGATCGTCTGGTGGAAAGCGTCATTGCGCGCGTTCCGGACAGTATAGAGGCATGGGCCTTGCGCAGTATCGTATGGCGGCTTGCCGGAGACAGTCGGACAGAATGGCTGCATGGGCAGGAGGGGCTTGTGCGTCCCTTGGATATCGCCATCACCCCTGAGCGTTTTGCTGATATACGCACTTTGCTCCATCATCTGCATGACGGTTCCTCCGCGCCGCTTGGCCAGTCGGTCAGGGGAGGGAGCCAGACACGCGGAGCATTGCTTGCGCGGACAGAGCCTGAACTGGCCGAGCTGCATGAGGCACTGATGGACGCATTGGCCCGGTATCGGGCGGGCCTGCCTCCCGCGGATGAAACACACCCTTTGCTGCGCCACCGGGATAAAGAATGGCGAATTTTCGGGTCGTGGTCGGTGCGCTTGCCTGGTGGTGGGCATCATACCGGGCATATTCACCCGGAGGGCATTATATCGTCGGCACTGTATGTGGATCTGCCGGATGAGAATTTTCTGAAAGACCACGCTGGCTGGTTGCAGCTTGGTGCTGCGCCACCTGATATGCGCTTGCCTGAATTGCAGCCGCTGTTTGAAATCGAACCGAAGATTGGCCGACTGGCTCTCTTTCCCAGCACATTGTATCATGGAACGCGCCGTTTTGAGAGCGGAACGAGAATGACGGTCGCCTATGATGTGGCCCTGCAGGATTACAGCATCGCGAGAAAAGGTTGAATCACCGCGATGCTATAATTTCTTGTTTTCGCTTTTCTTTTGCGAAAAACCGGTGCCCACTTTTTCGCGAAAAGCTTTAACACCAATGTGCGATGAGCTTGACTCATCACATATGGTCAAGCCCGCGTGGCGCCTGAGCATTTTAAACTGCTGATGCGTCAGCATCATTGCAAGTTTGGTATAAAGCCTGACAAGCGATATTAAAAATACCGATAAAAAAGGGCGACGGGATTACTCCCGCCGCCCTGTTATTTTAAGCCGGTAAAGGCTGTTTTTTTCGAGATCAGAACTTCAGCGAGGTCGATACGAAGAAGTCACGACCCAGCATGTCATATGTATTCGGCCAGGTGTTGGCCTGTTCCTGGTTGTCGCCCAGTCCGGTGGGTTTCTTGTCAAGCAGGTTGTTGATGCCGAACGAAACAGAGAAATTGTCGTTCACATCAGCAGACAGCGTGAGGTCGAACACATCATAGGAACCGAGTTTTTCAACCGTATAGTCCGTGCCGTCATCGTCATCCTTGACGCTTGACAGGTGGCGCCAGCGCAGGCTGGTGGTCAGCGGACCATCCATCCATGACAGACGCGAGGACCATTTCCATTTCGGTGTCGGTTCCTCGCAAGCAAGAATGCCAAAGTAACCAGCACATTCATTATACTGGTCAGGCAGTTCCTGAACCGGGGTCAGACGGTTCTTCTTGTTGTAGGTACCAAGAAAAGCAAAGCTGAGGCGCGATTCCTCGCTCATCAGGCCAAAGCCCATATTGGTGCCGTAGTTGAGCTGGAAGTCAATGCCTTCCACTTCAAGCTTGCCGGTATTGGCATTGAGGATAGACGGTGCAACAGAACCGTCCATCTGGCCCAGTGCATTACGCGTGCCGAGCAGAACCTGACAATACTGGCTGTTAATATCCTGAATCTGGATATAGCACAGGTTCATGGTGTTGTTCAGGCCACCGCCCAGAGTATCAATCGCGCCTTTGACCTTGATGTTGAAGTAGTCAACGGTCAGCGACAGACCTTCAGCGAAAGAAGGCCGCAGCACGACGCCAGCAGTCCAGGAGTCAGAGACTTCTTCTTCCAGATTGGGGTTGCCACCAAACTGGCCCTGAATCTGGCTGTTCAGCTGAACGCCAGGGGTGAATACGGCTGCAGCCGGAACGCCTGTGGCTTCGCACAATGCGCGAACTTCAGCCGTCTGGTTTGTCGTATTGCGTGAAGAGCACGGATCGGTTGCAGACGGGAAGCCGACGGACTGACCACCGAACAGTTCACCCACATTCGGGGCGCGAACCGCACGCTGATACTGACCGCGCAAGGTAATGTCCGCTACCGGAGCATATTCAATGCCGCCAGCATAGGTCCATACACCGCCAACATTGGCGAGGCTGTAATCCGAATAACGACCAGCGGCCGAAAGCTCCAGCTTGTGGATACCGGGCTGATGTGCCGCAATCGGAATACGGACTTCGCCGAAGATTTCCTTGACATCGTAGCTGCCTTCGGTCGGTTCACCGGCGTTGAAGCCAATGACGTCACCGGATGCAAGTGCAGTGTCAGGAATGAACTGCGAACTCATCTTGCGGTATTCACCACCCAGAGCAAGGCCGATATCATCCGCGCCCATGCCCAGATTACCGAGTGTGCCGGAAATAGAGCCGCTGACAACGCTGAGCTGCGACACTTCGCCATTCTGTGCCAGAATGGAGATTGAGTCGACCATGTCAGGTGTCAGTGTGCCGGGGCCGAAAATGTTGATCGGATCACCCGAACCGTCCAGACCTGCCTGGAAGGCAGAACGGGAAATATTACCCTGCTGGATGTTCGCATTGCGGGTGCGGGCATAGGAGTAATAGAGGTCGTAGCTCCATGTGTCCGAGATCGGCCCCTTGATGCCGGTCAGCACGCGGAAGGCGTTACGCTCGTCCAGCGAGTTACGGCCGCCGGTTTCAATAATACGACGCTGAACGGCCAGCGGCACAATGCCATCACCCACGGTGTTGCCTGGTGCGGCAAGGGCATCAAGCTGGTTAAGGGCAGCAATATCGCTGGCGGAGATGAACGGGGAAACCGTTGCAATATCTACCTGGAACGTGCCCGTAACAGGCGTTGCAGCCAGCTCTGTCGCAACCCGGTTGTTGACGAAAGCAACTTCAGTATAGGCCGTGTGGCCATCGCTGATCTCATATTCGGCCATGCCACCGATAAGGTAACGCTCTTGCGGAACCATCAGATAGTTCACAGGACCATAGTTATAAAGGTCGGTCGGAAGTCGCGAACGGCTGACACCGGGCGATTCGTAATAGGCGCCGGGGGTGCAGAATACATTGCCTGTCGGGCAGTCAGCCCTGGCAACCGTCGATGTGAAACGACCAAAAGGTGTGGTGGATGAACCGCCGGGAATAAAGCCACCGGCACCATCGTCCCACAGAACGATTTCGGACAGGCTGCGCTTGCCCTGATAGATGTCTTTACGCTTGTAATATTCACCAAAGACAGTCGCCTTGCCGCGACCATCGCTGAAGCTGGTGCCGATCGCACCATTAATGTTCAGGCGGTGGCCATCGCCGCGCTGGGTGATGGAGTTCTGCATTCCCAGTTCCACACCATCAACATGGCGCAGACGGAAATTGGTGACACCGGCAACAGCGTCAGAACCGTAAACGGCTGAAGCACCGCCGGTCACAACGTCAACACTATCTACCAGGAAGGTCGGGACGGTGTTGAGATCGACTACCTGATCCGTGTCATAGGACATCCAGCGACGACCATTGACAAGAACAAGGTTACGCTTGGAGCTCAGGCCACGCAGGTCCAGTGTGGCAACGCCGCCACCCGGATTGTTTGAGTAAGCGGTCTGCCCAGGAATAACCTGAGGCAGTGTGTTCAGAACCTGTTCGGCATTGACAGAACCGGACAGGGCGAATTCTTCGTTCGACACAACAGCAACAGGAGCCGCAGATTCAAGATCGCGACGCACGATGCGCGAGCCGGTAACGATAATCACATTTTCAGAAATTGATTCTTCCGCGCTTTGCGCAAAAGAAGGCGTGCTTGCCAGAGCAAGACCAATAGCCAGCGGAGCTGCACCAGCCTTGAGGATGGATAGATCCTTCATGAGAAAATAGTCCCCTTGGAACGACCCGAAAACCGGGCCAGTTAGAGTGGCTCAAGGTTCATGCGGTAAAGCAGACCACATGGAACCTGATGGCAGCTAAATGCGGCAGTCGGCAAATGGTCGCAAATGAAATCGCATGAATGTCACGGATTTCCTGCAACACTGTGGCGTAGATGCAACATAGGGAAATGACCCTGATTTTTGCCGGATTTTGACCAGTTTTACCTTGAGTAGTTGCGCATTCGTTGTTGCTTGACGGGTCTTGTGATGCTGCTACCTCCCCTTCATGTCTTGCATTGGTAATCAGGAGTTTCTTCACCATGAAAATTGACAATTCCATTTCTGCGGTCGTGACGGGCGGAGCATCAGGGCTGGGGGCCGCCACAGCGCGCGCGCTTGCCGCTAAAGGAGCAAAAGTGGCTTTGTTTGACCTGAATGCAGAGCAGGGCGAGGCATTGGCGCAGGAAATCGGCGGTATATTTTGCGCGGTAGATGTCACATCGGATGACAGTGTTGCAGATGGCTTCGCCAAAGCCCGTGCGGCTCACGGGCAGGAGCGGATACTGGTCAATTGCGCAGGTATCGCCACGGGGATGAAGGTCGTCAGCCGCTCCCGCGAGGATGGCGCCATCAAGGAATATCCGGTCGAGCAGTTCGACAAGGTTGTGCAGGTTAACCTTGTTGGCACGTTTCGTTGTATCGCCAAATCGGTGGCTGGCATGATCGCAACCGATCCGGTTGACAGCCAGGGAAGCCGGGGGGCGATTGTCAATACAGCCAGTGTGGCCGCACAGGATGGACAGGTGGGGCAGGCGGCCTATTCTGCCTCGAAAGGCGGGGTATTGGCCATGACTTTGCCAATCGCACGCGATCTCATGAGCGAGGGAATCAGGGTCAATACGATTCTGCCCGGCATTTTCGAAACCCCGATGATGGCATCCATGCCAGACAAGGTGCGAGAATCTCTTGCAGCTGCAGTCCCCTTTCCCAAGCGACTGGGAACTCCGGCTGAATATGCTGAACTGACAGTCTTCATGATTGAAAGTGACTATATGAATGCTGAAGATGTGCGTCTGGATGGAGCGATCCGGATGGCGCCACGCTGAAGTATAAATACTTCGCAAGAAAAAATTGTTCGGAAAGGGCCTTGGCTGCGTATTTTTCTTGCGTGAGAGGATGGGGCGGATAGAAAACAGTTATGACTGAAACAAATTCGCCTGAAACCAGACTTGCTGATTTTCTGCCCTATCTTCTGTCCGTGACGTCCAATGCTGTCAGTACGCGGATTGCAGATGAATACCGCTCCCGCTTTGGCCTTCGAATTGCGGAATGGCGGGTTATGGCTGTGCTGGGAGATTCGGGGACGATGACCCAGCGCGACCTGACCGCCCAGACCCTGATGGACAAGGTTGCTGTCAACCGGGCCTGCAAGGTGCTGGAAGAACGTAACCTTGCCGCCAGGGCCCCCAATGAATCGGATGGAAGGTCGCACCATCTTGAATTGACCGCTGAAGGGCGGGATATGCATGGCCGGATCATGCCGCTGGCCTTGCATATGGAACAACAATTGTTTTCGAGTTTCTCGGCAGAGGAGCAGGAGCAGTTCCAGCATTTGCTACGCCGCGTATATGAGCATGTAGGCGAGATAGATCCTGATACCGAGCAGGGCGACTTTACGACGGAATAAAGCTATATCTGAAAGAGTGGATACGGGGGTTTTTCACCCGAAACGGCGTAATGGCTGCGTAATGCCAAAGTGCGATGAACTTGACACATCGGACTTTGACCAGGTCGGCGCTGTGTGCAGGTGAAATCAGACCCGGCGCTGTCAGCCACCATTTTTCGGGCAGGGCGACAGGACATTACCTGCCCCGCACAAGCGGGACAGGTAATATTCTCATGGCGAAATTCAATGCTATAGCGTTACTTTAAAGAAGGATTATCCGAGAAAGCATCACTGATGGAACAGGCTGCCGGGCCAAGGATAACAATAAACAACACTGGCAGAATAAACAGGATCAGCGGAACCGTCATGATGGCAGGCAGACGGGCGGCTTTTTCCTCGGCGCGCATCATGCGCTCATTACGGAATTCTGCCGACAGTACACTCAGGGCCGATGCCAGCGGTGTTCCGTATCGTTCCGTATGGATCATGGTGGTGACAACACCGCGCACGGATTCCAGATTCACACGATAGGAAAGGTTGTTGAACGCCAGTCGTCGTTCCGTCAGGAAGGATAATTCA